>JAUVKJ010000309.1 GCA_030592145.1 Bacteroides sp. | reverse complement strand
CGGCATCCCTGAGCTCTTTCAGCGCCCCGATCAGTTTCAGGTTGTCTTTCTGGTGCAGGCCGATGCTTGGCTCGTCAAGGATGTACAGTACGTTCACAAGCTGGGAGCCGATCTGAGTGGCAAGCCTGATACGCTGGCCTTCCCCCCCCGAAAGGCTGCGTGCGCTTCGATTGAGCGAAAGGTAATCCAGTCCGACATCAAGAAGAAACCGGAGACGCCCCCTGATCTCTTTCAGGATATCCCTGGCTATAGCCTGCTGGCGTTTACTCAGGCGTTCCTCAATGCCGTCAAACCATTTTAATAATTCTATGATATCCATCCCGGCCAGTTCGGCAATGTTCTGTCCGTCGATTCTGAAATGAAGGGATTCGCGATTGAGCCGGGCGCCCCCGCACTCCGGGCAGCTTACCTTGCGGATGTACTGGTCGGCCTGCCTCCGGGCTTTTTTCCCCGTACCCTCATGGGAGATATTATTATAAATATAATTGACGATCCCGTCGAAACTCAGGAAATAATTGGCTGAGGTCCCCAGTGGCGTATTCTGCAGCTTGAAGGATTCATCCGACCCGTACAATATCTTTTTAAAGGCCTCTTTCGGGATCTTCTGAATGGGGGTGTCAAGAGTAAATCCGTACTTGTTCCCGATTGCTTCGAGCTGCCAGAAAATCAGGGCATTCCGATAGGGTCCCATAGGCTCAATCCCCCCTGCCTTAATGCTTTTTCTCTCATCCGGAATAATCTTACGGACATCTACCTCGTTGATCTCCCCTAGCCCGTTACAGTGCTTGCACGCCCCATGCGGGGAATTAAAGGAAAATGAATGGGGGGCAGGTTCATTATAGGATATGCCGCTTGTCGGGCACATTAGCTGACGGCTGAAAAATTTTGCTTCATCCGGTTCGACGTCCCATACCATCATGATGCCTTTTCCCTGGTTCATGGCTGTAGCGATAGAGTCCTTCAGGCGCCTTGGGTCTTCTCCCATAACCAGTTTGTCTACCACCACTTCTATGTTATGAGTTTTATAGCGGTCTACCCTTAGCCCATGGGTAAGTTCCGTCAGTTCCCCGTCTATTCTTGCATAGAGAAAACCCTTGCGGAGGAATTGCTCGAACAGTTCCCGGTAATGGCCCTTACGGCCCTTTACAACCGGAGACAGGATCATGACTCTGCGGTCTCCGTACTGATCCCGGATCAGCTGGAGGATCTGATCGTCGGTGTACTTGACCATTTTCTCGCCTGTTACGTGGGAATAGGCATCCGAGGCCCTGGCATACAGGAGGCGCAGGAAATCATAGATTTCGGTGATCGTGCCGACTGTGGAACGGGGATTCCTGGAAGTGGATTTCTGCTCGATGGAGATCACCGGACTCAGTCCCGTGATCTTATCCACATCCGGACGTTCCATTCTTCCGATGAATTGCCGGGCATAGGCCGACATGGTTTCCATATACCTCCGCTGCCCCTCTGCATAGATGGTGTCGAATGCAAGGGAGGATTTTCCGCTCCCGCTGAGCCCTGTAATAACCGTAAGCCGGTTACGCGGGATCTCTACATCGATGTTCCTGAGGTTATGGACCCTTGCGCCAAGCACGCGGATGAACCTGTCATCCTCAATAAATTCCTTATGATTCTTCCGGGCGGCCAATTTTCGTTCTGATAGTGGCAGTTTCCCTACTCCGGTGTTCCATCCCCGGATTGGGGTTCCTCAGCTTCCAGTACAAAATCCCTGTATCCCTTTTTCGGGATAGACAGGTAATAGGTATTACCCTTTGCATTGGTGAGCTTATTGTCTCTCAGCCAGGGATTAAACAGTTTAAGAATTTTATAATTAATCGAATACCTCCGGGCAAAATCAGCAAAATCCTCCACCGGTGTATCTACGGTAACCTCATATGTGGGAATGGGGGGATACAGTTCATTTTTGTCAAATTCAAATCCGTACTCTCCCGGATCTTCCATGATCAGTTTCAGCGCCAGCAGGCGGTAAATATACCTTCCGGTCTCCTCGTTGAGCAGGAGATCGTAGTAGTTTCTTTCATCCTGCCTCTCAATCTGCCGGTTCAGTCCCCTGCGCCCCATATTATAGCTCGCCGCAGCCATGATCCAGCTTCCATAGAGTTCATAGGAACGCTTCAGGAATTTGCAGGCAGCCTCGGTCGATTTCTCAAGATGGTACCGTTCGTCTATCTCGTCGTTCACCTCCAGTCCAATCTCAACAGCAGTAGCCTTTTTGAATTGCCAGAAGCCCACTGCCCGGGCAGGCGATACAAGGTTCATCAAATCGCTTTCGGCCACGGGGAGGTATTTAAAATCTTCAGGAATGCCGTTTTCTTCCAGTATCCTTTCAATGACGGGAAAATACCGGTTGGCTCTTTTAATCAGGAGCAATGTATGCGACTGCCAGTATGTATTGATAAGAAGTTCGCGGTCAAGGCTTTCCATGACGTCAAAGTTTTCAAGGGGCGTTAACTCTCCCGCAAAAACCAGTTCATCCGGGATAGCCACAGATGTGACCACATACTTGCTTTTCTCAAACGATTCTTCCGGTCCACGGGAATCTTTCGCTGCACGGATGAAAAAGATCGCCAGGAAGGCGGCCAGGCTAAACAATCCGATCAATGATAATATGGTTCTTTCCTTACCTGATCTGCTCATGATTACGGGAGATTAGAAAAAATACAAAAGTACGGTTTTTTCGCCGACATTATTATAATGTCGCTGCAAAATTTCCGTGCCTCCGGCATTGTCAATTCTTCTCGGTTCGTCATTTGACAATGCAACGGTATTACACGGAAATTTTGAGATGCAACTTTTTAATAATGTCTACAGTCCTTGAAGTATATTTCAATCTGATATTAAAAGGAATAGGAGATCCCTGTAAAGAATCCAAGGGAATATGGGTGAGATCCGATGCCGGAACCCGTATTGATTGAATTCAGGTAATACCGGAAGGTCGGTTCCATGTTAATATGGAAATTCCGATTGATGGAGTACTGGAGTCCCAC
>JAUVKJ010000080.1 GCA_030592145.1 Bacteroides sp. | reverse complement strand
TTTCCTCGATTACACCGGATCCTTCATGCCCCGCAACAAAGGGATATTCAACCCGGTTGCTTCCGATGCGCCCGGTAGTGTAGTAGTGCATATCCGAACCGCATACTCCCATATGCGTTACACGAATCAGAACATCCTTGTCTTGCCGCAGGACAGGATCAGTCTTGTTGATCATTCCGATCTTTCCGATACCGGTAAGGGCCATTGATTTCATGTGGGACTGATTTTTAAATTATTCTTAAAAATACAGATTATTAATTCCCCTTTTATTAGCATATATCAATTATATTTAGGCTTTTGTTTATTCCATAATCCATAATTTCAATATGAACCTCTTAGAACAATTGAAACAATATACCGAAGTTGTAGCGGATACTGGTGATTTTCAATCGATTGAAAGATTCAAACCCATAGACGCAACGACCAATCCTTCCCTTATATATGCTGCCGCAAAAAACAAAAAGTATAAATCACTTATCACTGATGTGGTTGCCTACGGAAAAGACAGGGCAGGCGCAACAGAGGAACAGCTGGACCATATCCTTGACAAACTTGCCGTGAACTTTGGTGTAGAGATACTAAAGGTGGTTCCCCGCCGGGTATCAACCGAAGTCGATGCAAGCCTTTCCTTTGACACGGAGGCTTCCATCGAAAAAGCCCGGAAACTGATCAGTCTTTATGGTGAGTCCGGAATTTCAAGGGAGAAAATACTTATTAAGCTTGCAACGACATGGGAAGGGATCAGGGCTGGAGAAGTACTTGAAAAAGAAGGCATCCATTGCAATCTCACGCTGCTTTTCAGTATGGCACAGGCCATTGCCTGCGCAGAGGCGGGTGTACAGCTTATTTCCCCCTTCGTTGGAAGGATCTGTGACTGGCATAAAAAGGACAGGGGCGTGGATCATATTCCTGGCAGGGAAGATCCCGGAGTACTGTCGGTCAGGGATATCTATAATTATTACAGGAAGTTCGGATATCAGACCGAGGTGATGGGAGCAAGTTTCCGGAATTCAGAAGAGATCACTGAATTGGCAGGATGCGACCTTCTGACCATTTCTCCTGCCCTCCTGGCTGAACTGGAGGAGGCGGAAGGGGTCCTGCACAGGAAGCTGATACCGGAGGAAGCCATGCGATCAGATATGGAAAAGATATCGCTGGATGAAAAAAAATTCCGATGGATGCTGAACGAGAATGCCATGGCAACGGAAAAACTATCGGAAGGGATCAGGCGATTTAATGCTGACCTGAACAAGCTGAAACTAATGGTTTTGGAATTCATGTAAAACTCCCGGAACAAATGGAAACAATCAAAGAGCTTTTAAAACGGGAATCTGATGCAATCCTGAACATACCCCCGACAGGGGCTTTTCACAAAGCCACCGGGCTAATATATACTCATGTACATGAGGGGAAAGGAAAACTCGTCTGCAGCGGCATGGGCAAGGCCGGACAGATTGCCATGAACATGGCCACTACCTTCAGTTCGACAGGGACACCTGCTGTTTTCCTGCATCCCTGCGATGCACAGCACGGTGATCTGGGGGTCATACAGAAGAGTGATCTGCTCCTGCTGATCAGTAATTCAGGCAAGACCAGGGAGATCATCGAACTTGTAAAACTTGCCGGGAATTTATACGGGGCGCTCCCCCTGATTGTGATCAGCGGGAACCCTCAATCAGAGCTGGTCAGGAAGGCGGATGTTTTTCTTCATACCGGGAATCCAGAGGAAATTTGCCCGCTTAAGCTAACACCTACAACCTCGACCACCACCATGACGGTGATCGGGGATATCCTGGTTGTTCTTCAGATGAACAAAATCGGTTTCACACCGGTGGATTATGCCAAACGGCATCATGGAGGCTACCTGGGACATAAATCAAGAAATTCAGAGCAGGATGCGGATACGAAGAGATAATACAACAGCTCTGATCATAGATATACAGGAACGGCTGTTCCCGCATATCCATGAACATAATACGATTGCGGCCAACACAGGGATACTGATCCGGGGCTTGCAGGTACTGGGGGTCCCGGTGCATGTGACACAGCAGTACAGCAGGGGACTGGGTCACACGATCGCCTCTATCGAAGCTCTTTTTGATTCGTTTACTCATATCGAAAAGACGGCCTTTTCCTGCTGCGATGAACCCGTGGTTACGAAGACCCTGGAAGAAACCGGCCGGAAATTCATTCTTGTGGCCGGTATAGAGAGCCATATCTGTGTGTTGCAGACCGTAATTGACCTGCTGGAAAGGGAATACCTCCCGGTGGTGATCGAGGATTGTGTTTCCTCGCGCAGGTTATCTGACAAGAAAACAGCCATACATAGAATGAGAAAGGAAGGAGTAGTCATCAGTAGCTATGAATCCATCCTGTTCGAGCTTTGCAGGTATTCAGGCACGGAAGAATTCAAGGCAATATCCGGTCTGGTAAAGTAATGCCGGAATCCGGACAGGATTCACACATCGGTCACCATGTAACAGTTTAAGGGATGAGAAAAGTTTTTGGTTTCGGTGAAACAGTCCTGGATATCATCTTTAAGGACGGGCAGCCTGTCGCTGCAAAGCCGGGAGGATCCGTACTGAATGCTTTTGTATCCATGGGAAGGCTCGGCTGGAATCCCAGGTTTATCAGTGAATATGCCCGTGATGATGTGGGTGCCCTGATCGATTCCTACCTTGCTGAAAATGGGGTGAATACCAGGTATGTAAACCGGTTTGCGGACGGAAAATCAGCTCTTGCCCTGGCTTTCCTTGACAGTGATAACAATGCCCGGTATTCATTCTACAAGGATTTTCCGGAGCAGCGCCTCCAGGACTTGCCACTGGATCTGGATGCCGGGGATATTATTCTCTTTGGTTCTATTTACGCAAGTACTTCTGAAGTGAGGGATTCTTTACTCAGGTTACTCGAAATAGGGAAAAAGAGGGGTTCGCTTATCGTTTATGATCCGAACTTCAGGAAGGCTCATCTTCATGAACTGGAAGAATTGAAACCAAGGATCATTGAGAACATAGCCTGTGCCGATATCGTACGCGGATCGGATGAGGACTTCCGCCTGATATTCGGGCTTGATGATCCTGCAGAGGTTGCCCGCCTTATCGACACCGGGTCCAGGCTTCTTCTGTACACACAGAATGCTGCAGAGGTTCAGATCTTTTACAAATCAAGCCGGCTGAAAATTCCTGCAGAGAAAATCGATCCGGTGAGTACTATCGGGGCAGGGGATAATTTTAATGCCGGGATCCTGCATTTTTTGCTGAAGAACGGGATCACCAGGCAGAATTTCAAGGAGATCGGCAATAATGAAATTTTGATGATGGCCAGGATCGGCGTACAGTTTGCGTCACATGTCTGCCGGCACTATGATAATTATATTTCCAGGGAATTTGCGGAAGAAATACAGCAGGGTACCTGAGTCATCTGCTTTTTGTTCTGGGTTCTGCGTTGATAAATTTGTGAATAACCGCCTTGCCCAGTGCAATGAATTCATTAATGCGTTTTTTCTGGGGGATTCCTTCACTACTCACATAACCCGTTTCCCCCCTGGCTCTTAAATACTGGTGGGCGGCGATCACACTGGCGCCATCATAGGAAATTCCTGAAAGTTCTTCATCAAGGTATTTCCCGTCCCTGGTGTTCACCCTCAAGGGCTTTTCTTCCGGTGTGCTGTGTGCTGTGCCGAACAGGACCAGGAAATCCTTGTTGCTGAAAAACCGGGCGTAATCTTTTAAAATTTCCGGGTTATTCCTTGACGGTAAGAATTCGATGCAATGAACATTATATGCCAGCAGTTCATTCAAAAGGATCTGCTTATTGGCTTCGTACTCCGTGCAGCGACCCTGTTCATCGTCAAGCAGTACACTGTAGCACGGTATTCCCCCGGCATTCAGTATGATCTGCAATACTTCAGATACGGGAAGAAATGCACTTAATTTTTCTGCAACAAAGGCCCTTCCTCCGGATTTCAGGAAACGGGACCGGATCTCGTTTTCCACACAGGCGTAATCGCTCATGTCTGCAGCACATTCGGTGGTACCGCACAATTTCATCAGGATTTTTTTCCGGTCGGAAAGATTCTCGTATTTGTCAAAGATCAGGGTGCGAATGGCCTTGCTGATATGCCTTTCAGTAACAAATTTACGGGCAAAAATCCTTTTGATATCCGAATATTTCAAATTGAGCTCCGGATCTTGTTCCCGAATTATCCGGTTGGCTTTTTTGAAGATTTCCTTAACGTGAAGCTGGATTTCTAAGCGGGCGTTCTTTAGACTGCATGCGAGTGTCTCATCCAGGTGAAACGGGTAATCAAGTCCTTTTCCCGACAGATAGGTCCGGCCCGGATTGACCGGATCATTGATCCTGAACCTGTTGTACTGCTCCTTAAGCATGAGTCCCACGATCTCGATATTGAACATCGGAAAAATCCCGGCTTTAAGCCCTTCTTCGTAGAATTCACGAAACCCGTCTGCCAGGTAAAAATCATTGATACCGAGGACCCGGACATTCTCTTTCAGGGCCTGCCTGAAGATGTCAGGGATACTGTCGAAGAAACTGAATGAATGGGGTGTATGCAGGTGGGCATTAACCTGGGGAATATCCCTTTCGGATGCACTCTGGTAATCGAACAGCAGCTCTGACTGGTCGGAAAAATCTTTTAATATATATTTACTCATTGGGACTTGCCGGTATCCGGTTCACCAGGCAAGTTACTACTTTTTTTCTCTCAGGCTGCTTACAATGTCTCCCACGCCATTCAGAACGAACCGGGGCTGATAGGCAAACCCGGCCATAATTTCCCGGTCAGTGATTCCGCTCAACACCAGGCAGGTATCGATCTCCGATTCGATCCCGGCAACGATATCCGTGTCCATCCGGTCGCCGATGATAATGGATTCTTCCCTGATGCAGCCGATCTTTTTCAGGGCGTTGCGCATCATCAGGGGATTGGGTTTTCCTACAAAGTAGGCATTGCGGTTGGTTGACAGCTCGATGGGAGCAATGAGTGATTTGGTTGCAGGAGCGATACCGTTTTCGATGGGACCCGTGAGGTCGGGATTGGTACCCACAAGCCTGGCACCTTTAAGAACCAGGTTTACGGCTTGCTCAAGTTTTTCATAAGAATAGGTCCGTGTCTCGCCCATGACCACAAAATCAGGATCCACATTGTTCATGGTGTAGCCTACATTATAAAGCGCATTAATAAGTCCCGCTTCCCCGATAATAAAAGCACTACCCCTGGGTTTCTGGCTGGCCAGGAACATCGCGGTGGCAAGGGCTGAGGTGTAAAATACGGATGTATCAACCTGGATTCCCAGACGGTGGAGTTTTTCCTTTAGTTCCTTCGGGGTCCTTTCGCTGGAGTTGGTCAGGAAAACATATTTCTTGTGGTCTTTCTTCAACCACTGAACAAATTCCTTTACCCCGGGAAGCAATTTGTTTCCGTGGTAAAGAACCCCGTCCATGTCGATGATGAATCCTTTTTTGGACCTGATGTATTCGATATCTTTTTTACTCATTGTATATTTATTACGGTTTCTCAACGGGAAACGGGAAGGTTTCTGATTCCTTCCTCGACTTTTCAAGCAAAGCCGTTAATTCCTCTACGATCTCCGGGTGATCCGCTGCGACATTGTTTTTCTCCCCCGGATCCGCCGGGATGTTATATAATTCCGTCGTCGTATTTTCCGGTTCGAAAACTTGATAGCGCACCAGTTTCCATTCCCCCTTCCTCACCGCCTGCCGGCCTGTTTTTTCATGGAATTCCCAGTAGAGGTATTTATGCTGCTTCTGTACGGATATTCCAAGCAGGGTGGGAAGAAAGGAGATTCCGTCGACGCTGTCATGCACCTCCTGTCCCGTCATCTCCGCAATTGTGGGATAGACATCCCAGAATGCGGACAGATGGTCCGTTTCCGAGCCGGCCTCGATTTTTCCCGGCCAGCATGCAATGGTGGGTACCCGTATTCCACCTTCGTACAGATCTCTCTTATATCCCCTGTATATGCCATTGCTGTTGAAATAATCCGGATCTGCGCCACCTTCGAGGTGGGGACCGTTATCGGATGTAAAGATCACGAGGGTATTTCCGTTGATCCCCAGTTCAAGGAGTTTATCCATGATCTCACCAACCTGTACGTCGAGCAGGCTGACCATGGCGGCAAATGCAGCATGCGCTTCCGGCTGGGATCCATAACCGCCAACCCGGAACCTGGGCTGCCCTTCATCTGCTCCTTCATAGATCTTTTCAGGAAGGAATTTGCCCCGGAATTTCTCCATGTACTCTTCCGGTGCAAACAGTTCTGCATGAGGTATCACGGAGGGGTAATAAAGAAAGAACGGGCCATCCCTGTTTTCTTCCATGAATTCAAGTGCTTTTTCATGGATCAAATTGGGTGCATAGATCCCTTTCCTGTTTCCCTCATTTTCTGCAAGTATCACTTTTTCCTGATTATCCCATAAATGCCAGGGATAATAATTGTGGGCCAGTGACTGGCAGTTGTAGCCGTAAAATACATCAAATCCCTGGCGAACCGGATCGCCCCCGGTGCCCGGTCCACCGAGTCCCCATTTACCAAAAGCTCCTGTGATATAGCCCTTTTGCTTAAGCAGTTCTGCCAGTGTAAAGGTTTCATCGGCAATGGGCCATTGTCCCTCGGGCTTTGCTCCTTTGTTTCCCCGGACAGGTGTGTGTCCGGTATGTTGCCCAGTCATCAGGGCCGATCGTGAGGGGGCACATACAGTCGATCCTGAATAATGCTGGGTAAGCCGCATACCTTCTGCCGCAAGCCTGTCTATATTCGGGGTTTTAAAATGCTCCTGCCCGAAACAACTCAGATCCCCGTATCCCAGATCATCAGCCAGGATGTAAATAATATTAGGGAGAGTTTCCTCTTCTTTTGATGTACAGGAGGCCAGCAACAGAGCCAGGGCAATAATATTAAATAAGTACTTCATGAAATTCGGGTTTTTATTTGATTTGATCCTGCGCATAACTGATCCTGCAAATACCCCGGATCTTGTCGAGTGTCCCGATCAGGTCCAGGCTGAAATCAAGGGGGAGCAGGGCACTTTCAGTCAATCCTTCATCCAGGCAGCGCATTACTTCAGCTGCTTCATATTGGTATCCGTTGCCAGGCTCTGGAAATTCAATCAACTCCGTATCCTGACCGTGCCGGTGCACCCTTATGGGTCCAGGGGTAAGCCACCAGGACTCCATCCTGATCCGGCCTTTTTCGAATAAAAGGTTTGCCTCGGTGGGAGAATCCGCCATAAGTGTACAATTCAGGGAAGATACTACTTCCTTCTCCTGTTCAAAGATCATGTTGCAGCTATGGTCGATTCCTGTTTCAGCGTACCGGGCAACAGCCTTTATGT
>JAUVKJ010000159.1 GCA_030592145.1 Bacteroides sp. | reverse complement strand
ATCACCTGGTAAACCTCGTCTGTATCCATAAAAGACTGATAATCAAAGAATTCATCTATTGAGAGAAGTAATTCATCGAAGTTCAGGTACCCGTCGCCGTCTGAATCAAGGACATGGAATTTATCCGGCAAATCAGCCAGTATCATCCGCTTTTGTTCCTGCCGGGGTAAGATATACAGATCAAGATCGCTTCTTGGAATGGCTTCACGTGCAGCCAGCAATCGCATAAGTTCTTCCTCGCTGATCTCTACGCCTTCATCATCTACGATCGCACCCCGGCGGGAATCCTCCCTGTCAAGATGATTCGGAACCCCGTCCATGTCATCGTCATAGGGACATCCGAGGGTATCCACTTCAACTCCGCCGGGAGTGTCCGGGCATTCGTCCACACCATCCATCACACCGTCCCCGTCCTCATCCTCGAACATCAGGTAATCGAAATCATCCAGTTCAGCAAACAATAGCTCTTCGGTCCTGACCTTGGGCTCTGAGAACAGGTCAAGATGCAGACTCAGGTAAGTGAACATGAAATGGTCGTTGGCCTTATTTCCGACAATCCCCTCCCCTTCCCAGCTCACGTTATCTATCAAATCGGTGAAGGTCAGGTGGAAGGAGGTGCCGAGTCTGAATTTCATCCGTGGACTGACATTGAAATCGATACCTGCATCGATGGGAACCGCAAAACTGAACTGGGTATAGTTGCCCAGCCCGTAAAGATCCTCTTCACGGAGATCGGTTTCAAATATCCAGTCGCGCATCAAAACCTCATTCCTTACCGTGTTGCTCATTGATTCCGGGATGTCCCTGATGGTTCCGTCAGTCCAATAATGATAGGCAAGGTCCTCCCTGTACAGATCCCCTTTAGCACTGAACATAAAGGGTTCGAAACCCACTGATATAAAGGGTGTCAGAACAGGCGATTCCTTTTTGATCAGATGACCGAAATTGTATTCCAGGTTAATGCCGAATGCCGTGATGTTTGATTTAAAGTTCAGGTTGCGATCCATGTCGCTTATTGACCTTTCATTTCCTGTAACTTCTCCGGTAAGCAGGTAAAAATTAACCAGGAAGGTTCTCTTACGGTCGAAGGGTGGAGTGGATATGTTGATCCTTATCCCGTAATTATTGGTAAACGGGGTTGAATAAGCGTTGGTCACATCTCCGAAGAAGTGCATGGTCCCGGCAGCGAAACCGATAACGGGCATATAGGTCGGGTTTTCAACAGTGACCTCCCTGATCAGAAGGGAGTCAAAATCTATATCCTGGGCAAAGACCACGCGGCCCGGCAGCAATGCTGCCAGAAATATGACACCCGCTATGTAATGCCGGAACTTCATTCCATTATTATTTTCCCCCAGTAGCCTGGAGGGCATCCATTATATCGATTCTTTTCCCGTTTCTGTAGGCAACAATAAAGGCCCCTTTTAGTCCCCTGCTAACCGCTGTGTTCTTAAATTCCCGTGCCTGCCTGTAACTCGCAAAAGACCCGGCAGTGTACTTGTGCCAGCCTTCATGCCGTTCCACCATGACAGGCTTTGACAGGCGGTAGTCTGCATAGGTCCGGCTGGCATCGCTAAATCGCTTCGTGGCGGCAAGCTGTACTCTGAAATATACCCCGTCGTAAACAGGAAGCAGCTGCTCAGCCGGAATTCGTGAAGAGCCGGTCCGGACAGCCGGCCTGATTTCCTTTTCGACGGGTTTTTTCTCCTTAAGGGGCGGTGGTTTTACTTCTTTAACCTTTTCCGGTTCAGGCCTGGCAACCGGTATTTCCTCCCCTTTATCAAGGGCTGCCAGCACGGCCTCCATATTCTCATCGCTCACCCCGCTAAGGTCAATGTTTTGCTGAATCACATCCACTGCAACATTGCGGCCATCCTGTATATAAAAGAGAGTTCCCTTAATGCGAAGGTCATCAATGGTTTTCGTGGCTTCCGGGATAAGACGGTAGGACAACTTGAAACCGGGTGCTTCCGGGAGGTTCATCCAGACAAACTTGGCCACCCCATCCTTGAATGTGAAAAGTCCGTCGCGTGATTCCATGCTCTTTGCCTCAAAACCCGGGGGTATCTTTTCTTCTATTTTGGCAAACTTGTTCATATCTTTCTTGTATACCAGCAGGTTGACCATGATGTCGTTCCCTGTCTTTGAAGGATAGGGAGTCTGGCGAATGCAGGTGACATCGATAGCGGAAGACATGACGGCCTTTTCACTGGCCAGAACGGCCGCAAAATCAGCTATATCAACCTGCTGCTCAGCTGCTATTTCCGGAGAGGGTGTAATGGTAACAACTTCCTTATCGATGACAACTAATCTGCGCTCATTGTTTTCGACGAATGAAAACTCACCGAAAAGGGTAAATGTGCCTTTCAGACGTTCGTGGACTTTTACCCTGTAGTTTAAATTCAGGTTTGATTCAGAAGGCAGTTTTAGCCAAATGAAACGTACCCGCTGGTTTTCGAAGCTAAAATCCGCAACTCCGGAATTGTCCTGGATGGCTGTGAGACCGGCCGGCAATTCCTGCTGGAACCTTGAGAATTCTTCCAGGTCCCCTTTTTCAATGGCAATTGACACCTGGAATTCCTGTCCGGCGACTACCCCGGAAGGAACCGTCATTTTTACCGATATTCCATCCTGGGAATTCAATACGAAATTGCAAAGAATAAGAACGACGAAGGTGCTCAGTGATTTAATCATAAGATTCTCAGTATTTTACATTAAAGATGTAAATATCATAATAATTTAGCTACAATTCAAAAATATAAGTTAACAAAAAAAATTGGCTCAATAGTTTGTTTTGCAGCCATATACCTTAAAAATACTTCCCGGGTTACTAAAAATTGGGGCTCAGGAGGTATTTCGAATAGAATTGATCAATGTGATCCACTGCTTCCAAGGCCCCTTCAACAATGGTAATCAGGTCCATGTCTTTGGAATTGATGTTCTTTTCCTGTTCCAGCATCACTTTCCTGATCCAGTCTATGAGGCCTGACCAGTATGACTTTCCTACAAGGATGATGGGGAAATTCCCGATTTTATCGGTCTGGATCAGAGTGATGGCCTCAAAAAGCTCGTCTAAAGTCCCGAAGCCCCCGGGGAGCACAATGAATCCCTGGGCATATTTCATGAACATCACTTTTCTGACAAAGAAATGGTCGAATGTGATCAGCTTATCCGGATCGATGAAAAGATTGGCTTCCTGCTCGAACGGAAGGTCTATATTGATTCCGACGGATTTGCCTTTACCCCGTTTGGCGCCCATATTGGCCGCTTCCATGATCCCGGGTCCCCCGCCCGTGATCACCCCGTACCCCCTCTGTGTAAGCTCGAATGCGATATCCTCAGCAAGTTTAAAATTGGGATTGTCAGGTGGGGTCCGGGCCGATCCGAAAATGGATACACATGGACCGATACGGGCCAGTTTTTCAAAGCCTTCAACAAACTCTGCCAGGATCTTGAAGATCTTCCAGGAATCTGCTGCCTGGATCTCGTTCCAGTTCTTTTCCTGGAATGCCTTAATGATTTTTTCTTCGCTGCTCATGTGTTAATCTTTTTTACATAGTTTAAACGATGGAGCTGCGTTTTAGCTCCTTCCTGAGGAATCCTGCCGTAAAACTGGTTTTGCATTTCGAAACTTCTTCCGGGGTTCCTGTACACATTACCTCTCCTCCCCGGAGACCCCCTTCTTTACCCAGGTCGATAATATAATCCGCCATCTTGATCACATCCAGATTATGCTCGGTCACGATCACGGTATTCCCCCGGTCAACCAGTTTATTCAATACCTCCAGGAGGATCCGGATATCATCGAAATGCAAGCCCGTGGTAGGCTCATCCAGGATGTACAGGGTTTTGCCCGTATCTTTCCGGGCCAGTTCGGCGGCCAGCTTCACACGCTGGGATTCCCCGCCGGAAAGGGTGGTCGATGGCTGTCCGAGCGTTATGTATCCCAGTCCCACATCCTGAAGGGTTTTCAGCTTACCGGAAATGGAAGGGATGTGCTGAAAGAACTCTACCGCCTTGTTAATGGTAAAATCCAGCACATCGCTGATGGAACAGCCCGTGTATTTTACCTCCAGGGTTTCCCGGTTATACCTTCTACCCGCGCATTCTTTACACTGCACATACACATCCGGAAGAAAGTTCATTTCGATGGCCATAACGCCGGCGCCCTTGCATTCATCGCAGCGCCCCCCGGCTACATTGAAGGAAAACCTTCCCGCCCGGTATCCCCGGATCTTTGCCTCGGGAGTTTGTTCAAAAAGTTTCCTGATATCTGAAAAAACGCCGGTGTAGGTAGCCGGATTTGACCTGGGGGTCCTTCCCAGGGGAGACTGGTTCACTTCAATCACTTTGTCGACCCCTTCCACCCCGTCGATCCTGTCATAGGGAAGGGGTTCCTTGACAGAGCGGTATAAACGCTGGCTCAGGATGGGATGCAGGGTTTCATTCACCAGAGATGACTTTCCGCTGCCGGATACTCCGGTAACACAAATAAAGAGTCCCAGGGGAAATGGAATCGTAATATTCTTGAGGTTGTTCCCTCTGGCACCGCTGATCAGCAGTTTCTCCCCGTTGCCATTTCTGCGTTCGGCGGGAACGGGAATGATTTTCTTATTGTTCAGGTATTCCGTAGTCAGGGTAATCTGTGTGACGATCTTGTGCGGCGGACCGCTGGCCACCACCTCCCCGCCATGCCTCCCGGCCCCGGGTCCCAGGTCAAGGACATGGTCAGCCGAAAGGATCATTTCCCTGTCATGTTCCACCACAATGATCGAATTCCCGGCATCCCTGAGCTCTTTCAGCGCCCCGATCAGTTTCAGGTTGTCTTTCTGGTGCAGGCCGATGCTTGGCTCGTCAAGAATGTACAGTACATTCACAAGCCGTGAACCGATCTGGGTGGCAAGCCTGATCCGCTGGCTTTCCCCCCCTGAAAGGCTGCGTGCGCTTCGATTGAGCGAAAGGTAATCCAGTCCCACATCAAGCAAAAACTGTAACCGTCCCCTGATCTCCTTCAGGATATCCCTGGCTATGGCCTGCTGGCGCTTGCTCAGGCGTTCCTCAATGCCGTCAAACCATTT
>JAUVKJ010000224.1 GCA_030592145.1 Bacteroides sp. | reverse complement strand
CCGGTTTCATTATGCCGCCATCCCGCCAGGCAGCCCTCTGTATTAAAAAGTAAAGACCGGGAGGTAGGCCTTTGCTTTACGGCCAGGGTTGCTATTGCATCTCTTTTCCTGTGAGCCTTTACAAGTGCAGTAATATCGAGGTTGGTGATCACATCTACATTATGTACCAGGAAATCCTCTTCATTCCGGAAGTGTTCCCTGGCCAGTAACAAAGCTCCGCCGGTATCCATCAGGTGCTTATGTTCGTCCGATATGGAAAGCCTGGTTCCGGGAATATCCAGTTGTTCGAGAAAATGTATCACCTGATCGGCAAAATGATGCACATTAACTACGATATGGTCTATCCCCGCAGAGGCAATGTTCCGGATAATCCTCTCCACAAGGGGTCCTCCCTGGAAAGGGACCAGTGCCTTGGGCTGCTTATCCGTCAGGGGCCGGAGTCTCGTGCCGAGTCCGGCTGCCAGTATCATTGCTTTCATTGGGTTTGCTTCAGGTTGATCATAGTTTTACGGCTTGGCAAACCTATCTTCTATTTATTTAATTCCCTGTGAACTAAGAATGTTTTTACCTTGAATTTATCCTCCAGAAATTCCTGCATCCTTTCGGCACAATACACGGAACGGTGCTGTCCCCCGGTACATCCGAAACTGACCATCAAATGATTAAATTCACGGGAGCGGTATTCCGCAACGGATTGTTCCACCAGGGCAATAGCCCGCTCAAGAAAATCCTTCACTTCTTTTTTATCCTCCAGGAAATCTATTACTTCACGGTCCTGCCCGGTGAAAAGCCTGTATTTTTCTTCCCTGCCCGGATTGGGGAGTGCCCTGCAATCAAAAACAAATCCCCCTCCATTGCCGCTCAGGTCGCCCGGCAAGCCCATTTTATAGGAAAAACTATTGATACGGACCGTAAGCCCTTTTCCCTCCTCTTCAATCTTCCAATCTTTCAGATCACATATCCGGCCAAGGCAGGCAGATAATTCCGGCATACCTGCCGGGATGAGGGAATTTTCTCTTAACCATCCGATGTTCCGGATTGCATATGGAATGCTCCGGAGAAACAGGGGTTTGTTCTCGATGATCCCCCGTATGCCGTATGCACCCATGGCCTGGAGAATACGCACGAGCACAAATCCATAGTAGTGTTTTTTAAATTCCCCCGGCTGGATGCCTGTTTTAATGCGAAGGTTTTCAAGGTAATAATCCAGCAATTCATCCCGCAGGCCAGACGGGAGATCCACAAGGGATTCAAACAATAGTGAGGCCACATCGTATTGCAGAGCCCCTTTTCTCCCCCCTTGATAATCAATAAAATACAATTCATCATCAAGGATCATGATGTTACGGGACTGAAAATCCCTGTAGAGGAAGTGATTTGATTCTGCGCCTGAAAGAAAGTTGGCGAGGGACTGAAAATCATTTTCCAGTTCCTGTTCATCAAAAGGAATACCAAGCAGTTTGACAAAGTAATACTTGAAATGGTTCAGGTCCCACAGCACCGATTGCCGGTCGAATTCCCGGCGGGGAACACATACCGAATAATCCAGTCCCCCATGCCCGTCCACCTGGAAACGAAGCAGGTGCTCAAGTGCATTGCGGTACCGGGGAATTATCCTTTCGGGAAAATCCCTGCCAAGCCTGCTGCGGTCCACCTCCTCCTTAAGGGTCAGATCGCCAAGGTCCTGCAAGAGATATATTCCCCTGGCAACATCCTCTGCCAGCAGCCCGGGAACACTGAGTTCCATCTCCATGAAATGCCTGGTGAATTCCACAAAGGCCCTGGTTTCAAGAGGATCCGGGCTGTATACACCAATGCACCTCTCTGAGCCGCCTTCCATCCTGAAATACCGGCGGCGAGAACCGGCCAGCGGCAATGGCTCCATGCTGTCAGCTTGCATTCCAAAGGTATTCCGGAACAAGTCCTGAAGATCCTTCTTTTCCATTCGGCTTTCTTGTTGTTCAGGCAAAATTAAGGAAATAAAAATCATAAGGATAAATCCTCATAAATGGTTATGTTTGTACGCATCACCAAGCAATAATAACATGCCCAGTTTTGTAATTACCGAAAAATGTGACGGTTGCAAGGCACTGGATAAAACCGCCTGCCAGTACATTTGTCCCAATGACCTGATGGTGCTGGAAAAGGAAAGCAACAAGGCCATGAACCGTGCCCCGGAGATGTGTTGGGAATGCTATAATTGCGTCAAGATCTGTCCCACCCAGGCCATTGAGGTCAGGGGCTACGCCGATTTTATGCCCCTTGGAGGTGTGGTCCAGCCCCTGAGAAGCTCTGATGCCATTATGTGGTCGGTAAAATTCAGGGACGGGCAGGTCAAGCGCTTCAAGTTCCCCACCCGCACCACACCCGAGGGCTCGGCCGATCCGGACGCCGGCTTTGAGACCGCTTCGGATGATTTGAAAAGTCCCCTTCTCAGAACAGAACCCGCTTCAACGGGACTTGATGATCTTCAAAAAATCTGAACCTTGTTCAAGCAGATTTGATGACCCTGAAAAAAATGACTAATGAGCATTGCAAATAATTTCGAGACCGTAGAGGTTCAGACCGATATCCTTATCCTCGGCGGAGGAATGGCAGCCTGTGGCGCTGCTTACGAAGCTGCCCACTGGGCAAAAAAGAATAAGCTGAGTGTTACGCTTGTCGACAAAGCGTCGATGGACCGCTCCGGGGCTGTGGCCATGGGACTTTCGGCCATCAATATGTACCTTGGACTCAAGGAAGGGAAGAACACCCTGGCTGATTATGTAAACTATGTAAAAAACGACCTGATGGGCATCGCCCGTGATGACCTGGTGGCCAATATCGGAAGGCATGTGGATTCTTCTGTACACCTGTTTGAGAAATGGGGACTCCCGATCTGGAAAGACGATGATGGGAAGTATGTGAACGAGGGACGCTGGCAGATCATGATCCATGGCGAATCCTATAAGACCATCGTCGCGGAAGCCGCCAAGAACGCCCTTGCAGAACTGGGTGAAAGAGGACAATATTTCGAAAGGGTATTTATCACCGATCCAATCATGGAAGGTGAACGCTGCACAGGTGCCATCGGTTTCAGCGTCAGGGAAAACAAGGTCTATATTTTTCGGGCAAAAAGCGTGCTGGCCACCATGGGCGGAGCGGTGCATATTTTTAAGCCCAAATCTGTCGGCGAGGGACTCGGACGTTCGTGGTATCCGCCATTCAACAGCGGGGCAAGTGCATATTTTACCCTTAAGGCAGGGGCGGAAATGACCTGCCAGGAGGTACGCTTCGTACCCGTCAGGTTCAAGGATGCCTACGGTCCTGTAGGTGCATGGTTTCTTCTCTTCCAGGCTGAGGCCACCAATGCACTTGGCGAGAATTATATGCAGACCAGGGCCGGGGAACTTGAAAAATGGGCACCTTACGGGAATGCCAAACCTACTCCTACCAACCTGAGAAATTACCTGATGATGCTGGAGATCGAGGAAGGGAAGGGTCCAATTTACATGCGTACGGATGAAGCCATCAAGAGGATCGTCGATGGGATCTCCGATGAAAAGGAAGCCAAACGCAAACTGAAAGAATTGGAAAAAGAAGCCTGGGAAGATTTCCTTGACATGACCATCAGCCAGGCCCTGCTATGGGCTTCAATGAATATTAAACCCGAGGAAAAACCCTCGGAGATCTCGGCCTGCGAGCCCTATTTCATAAGCTCCCATTCCGGGGCATCCGGAGCCTGGGTCAGCGGTCCCGAGGACCTGGCCCCCGAGGGTTACAAATGGGGCTACCCGAATATGACCACGGTTCCCGGGCTCTTTGCTGCAGGGGATGCATCGGGGGCATCCAGCCATAAATTCTCTTCAGGATCATTTACCG
>JAUVKJ010000314.1 GCA_030592145.1 Bacteroides sp. | reverse complement strand
ATGAATACGATACCTGAGATCCTGGAGGATACGGCCATACTCAAGCATCAGCCCATGAAACTCCGCACCTTTAACCTGTTTGATCCCTTCAGCCTTCAGTTCTCGGCACCCTTCTCACTTGAGGGTACCGGCAAGATGTTGATAAATTCCTCACTTTCTTCGGAGATCATGAAGATCAGGATGGCTACGGCGGCTGATTTTATGTGGAATTCAGGATCCTATGATCCGGACATGTCAATCTGGAAGGTTCTTGTATCACGCTTCGGGGTTTCTGCAACCCGGGAACTTTACCGTTTCAACGATGCCTATTTTACAGCGTTTGCTTCCATGATCGGCCTGAAACAGGATAAGGACCAGCAAAGGCTTGTAAGGCAGATCCGTCAGAAGCTGGAAGAGATGACAGAGTCTCTTGAAAATCTGGATAAGCTGATACCACGTAACCCGAAACTTCTGAACGAGCTTAAAAGCCTGAAACAGAGCTTGGAAAGTACATACGAGACAGAAGTACAGGCGGTGGCAAGACAAATAATTGCAGCAGTAGATAGTATGTAAGATTATTACTACTTTTGCTGCCTTATTAAAGATTGTGTTGGATGGATAAGGAAAAGGAATCTTTTCAGGAAGATGGGGAATTACAGGAAATACTTATACGATTTGAGAACATGCTCAACCAGATGGAAGTCTGTTTCTTCGATGTTCATGAATTTGAGAGGATCATAGACCACTACCTGGACACCAGCCACCTCAGCAAGGCGATCGATGCTATACAGTATGGGAAAAACCAGCATCCCGGCTCTACAACCCTTCAGATAAAGGAAGCTCAGGTTTACGCGGAAAAAGGAGATTCGCTTAAAGCACTTGGCATGGTTGAAACACTGGAGAGAACATCAGGATCGAATAACGAGGTATTTATGTTGAAAGGCATGATCCTCAACCAGCTTGGTAAGGTAACCGAAGCCGAGAAAGCATTCGAAAAAGCTCTTGAACTTAGTTATGAGAATGTGGGTGAGATCCTCTATGATATCTCCCTCTCATTTCAATATGTGAACCAGTTTAAAACCGCGGTCAAATACCTGGAGAAAGCGCATAAAAGAAATCCGGAGAATCTGAACATACTCTATGACCTGGCATACTGTTATGACAGGCTGCACGATTTCGATCGGAGCATAGGATTCTACGAAAGCTACCTGGATATGGAACCCTTCTCCGAGAATGTCTGGTATAACCTGGGCCTCCTGTATTTCAAGAAGGAAAATTTCAGGAAGGCGGTGGAATGCTACGATTTTACCCTGGCTATCAATGATCAGTACTCTTCTGCCGTATTTAACAAGGCGAATGCCCTGGCCAACCTGGGTGAATACGGGGAAGCAATCAAGTCCTACAAGGAATGTATCCTGCTTGAACCGGAGAACGTGCTGGCTCACTGCTACCTTGGGGAGTCTTTCGAAAAGCTCGAACAATATGACGAAGCCATATCATGGTATGAGAAGGCCACCACGGTGGATTCTTCCTTCCCGGACAGCTGGTACGGCATAGCGGTCTGTTACCTGTTTCGGAAATTATACCGGGATGCCCTTTTTTATGTCAACAAGGCCATTTCGCTGGATGGGGAAAATTCCGATTACTGGTTTACTCTCGGGAATGTACATGTTCACCTGGGAGTCTATGCGGATGCAGTTAAGGCATATTCGCGGACGTGCGAACTGGATCCCTATGATGATGAGGCCTGGATCAATTTTGCCCGCATTGAATTCAAACAGGGGGATACGGAAAAAGCTATTAGCATCCTGCAGGATTCATACAGCAATACCTTCGACGTAGCTCTCGTGAATTTTCATTTATCCGCGTATTATCATCTATTGGGGAATTCTGAGCAATCCCTGAAGTTTTTTAAAAAGGGACTGAAGCTGGATTATTCCGAATACAGAAAGGTCCTCCAGATCAGTCCCGGGATGCAGGACGTACCTGAATACAAAACCCAGCTGGTGAAATAACTCCCCTCGAGGAAACCTGGTAAAAGAACTAAATAAATAAACAAAATGAATTTTTACCTGCCACACATTCCTGACAGAACCGGAAGACCCAGGGAATCCGGTCTTACCATGATGATGGACAAAGGCCTGAGCATCAGGGAAGCCGAAGATTTTGTCAGCTCAAGTGCCGATTTTACGGACCTGGTGAAATTCGGATTCGGTACAGCATTGATCACCAGTGGACTGGAAGAGAAGATCAGCCTGTATAAGGAAGGGGGACTGATACCCTATTTTGGAGGAACCCTTTTTGAGTTGTTCGAGATACGCGGGAAGTTTGATGAATTCCGCAGGTTCATTGAGCGATACAAGGTGGAAATGGCAGAGGTCTCTGACGGTTCAATGGCCATGCCCCATGATGAGAAACTGGAATACATACGCAAGCTGTCCTCGCAGGTTACCGTAATCTCTGAGGTCGGATCGAAAGTTGCCGGTGTGGAAATCCCCAATGACCAGTGGGTGGCAATGATGCAGAATGAACTGAAGGCAGGATCCTGGAAGGTTATAGCAGAAGCTCGTGAAAGCGGAACGGTTGGGATCTACCGCAGGGACGGATCAGCCAATACCGAACTAATCAATGAAATTATTGAGCAGGTAAATATGGACAATGTGCTCTGGGAAGCTCCGGTCAAAAACCAGCAGGCATGGTTCATCAAATTGCTGGGCAGCAATGTCAACCTTGGCAACATAGCCCCAAATGAGGTGGTATCCCTTGAAAGCCTTCGTCTTGGTTTGCGGGGCGACACCTTCTTTGATTTCCTTCCCGAATCTTTCCATGACAGGAAACTATGAGAAAAAAAAGTTTAATTGATTCCGGCATCCTTGTTCTCAAAGGAATGGGTATGGGTGCTGCCGATGTGGTACCGGGTGTGTCGGGCGGAACCATCGCATTTATCACCGGTATCTACGAAGAACTGGTGCATTCCATCAAAAACATCAATTAT
>JAUVKJ010000338.1 GCA_030592145.1 Bacteroides sp. | reverse complement strand
AGTTTCCTGAATGCCATTCAGCCCCTTTTTACGGCCATCGCATTGATACTTTTACTGGTAATGACCCTGAGAAGTATTCAGGCTGCCCGTACAATTGACCATAATGTGATCTTCGGTGTTATTTGCGGATATGTACTCATCGGATACATTTGTGCATTTGTCGTTATAGCAATATCCTGGTCATATCCTGAAGCCTATAACATTCCGGGGCCCATGAGCAATCTTGAAGCAATATACTATAGTTTCGTGACCATGACCACCCTTGGATACGGAGATATCTCCCCGGTGACTTCCCAGTCACGGTCACTGGCGATTCTCCTGAGCATCCTGGGTCCCATGTATGTAGCGATCATCGTAGCACTGATGGTTGGCAAATTCGCGGCCAGGAAGGAAACTGGAAAATAAAAACAAAAAATATGGGAAAAATTGAAAAAAGAGGCATAGAAATTGCAACTTGCTGATCAGTGAATAGGGTAACTCCGGTTTCAGGAATCATAGATACAGGATTTATGCAAAATAAGATCATCTCGTTTGTAATTATTGCAGGAACGTTGGGGTTGCTGTCCCTTTCCCTGGTATACCGTCCTGCTCCTGCTGTAATCCCTGACCTGGCCGGCAGAATGGAGGATTATTACCGGCGTTATCCGCAGCAGAAAGCCTACCTTCACCTCGACAAACTTGCCTACCAGACCGGGGAAAAGATCTGGTATATGGCTTACCTGGTCGACGCCCGCACCCATAAACCGGATACGATAAGCAAAAACCTTATTGTTGAAGTGTTGAATTCGTTCGGGGAGACCAGCCTGATCCAGTTACTCAAACTGGAACGCGGTTTTGCGAGTGGTGATTTTCACCTTCCCGATACCCTGCCTGAGGGATTGTACCAGGTCAGGGCATATACCAACTGGATGCGCAATTTCGGCGCTGAATACTTCTTCCTCAGGGATATAAACATCTGGAATCCGGGGCATTACGTAAACCTGTACCGTGAAGATAAAATGGCAAGTAAAAAGCATAAAAGAAAAAGCAACCGCAAAGCCAGGAAGCTGGATGTCCGGTTTTTCCCTGAAGGAGGTTATATGCTTGGCGGCATCTCTTCGAAGGTTGGGTTTAAGGCCGTCAATAAGCTGGGACTCGGGATCCCTGTTTCGGGAACCCTGCTCGATAAAAAAAACAAACCTGTTACCACATTTGAAAGCAACCATCTTGGAATGGGGGCCTTTACATTCAGTCCCGAACCAGGCCATAAATATACTGCGGAAATCAGCATGCAGGGAGGGAAAAAACACCGGTTCGATCTTCCCGGGGTTCAGGCATCCGGGTATTCCTTGCAGCTGATCCGGAATGACCGTGAAAGTTTGGAACTCCGGGTCGGCAGTACATTCGAAGGACCTACCGTGCTTATTGCCTGTCACATCCGTGGCAATTTGCTGTATACACGTGAGATTAAACCGGGACCTGAAGAAATTATCCTGAACATACCCACCCGGAATTTCCCCAGCGGTATCCTGCATATAACCCTTTTTGACAGTAATCGGGAGCCCCGTTGTGAGCGGCTTGCCTTTATCCATTCAGACGACCTTATAGATCTCAGTATCAGGCAGGATAAAACAGAATATGAAAAAATGGAGGCAGTTGAAATTACCCTGTTGGCAAAAGATGGTTCCGGACTACCCGTGGAAGGACGGTTCTCTCTGTCAGTATCGGACCGCGACCTGGCAAACAATGCCTCAGACTTTCAATCCGGCATTATAGCTAATTTCCTTTTGTCTTCTGATATTGCAGGCAGGATAGAGCAGCCTGACTTTTACTTCAGGAACCAGGATGCTGAAACCATGCAGGCGCTTGATTACCTGCTTTTAACCCAGGGTTGGCGCAGATTCAGCTGGAATGATATTATAAATGAATCCCGTTTGAATATTAACTATCCTATCCAGAAAGGACTGAAGGTACACGGTAAGGTCACCAAGGAGTTGTTTGGCATTCCGCTTAAAAACCTCCCGGTAACCCTGACGGTTTTAAGTGAGTTCAATGATGCATTCATTACCCGTACAGATAACAAAGGACAATTCGAATTTGAACTTCCCGATTATGAAGATACGATCCAGGTGAAAATAACCGCCAGGAGGCTGAATGGCAAAAAGAACCTTGTCATATACATCGATGATAACGATCTTGAAGAATCCGGACAGATCTTTTCCTCCTACTCCTCGGAAATGATTATAAGGGGTACCAATACATTAAAGCCCATACCGGAAAAACCAGTAGATACCATGCAACAAACCACCAAAGGAATATACAATAAGCCTGATTTTGTCCTGTATGTGGATGATAACATGAGAACCTACAATTCTGTCCTGGAAATGATGCGGGGACGAATACCCGGGGTGATGGTTTCGGGGAACAGTATTCAGATCCGTGGACCCACATCTATATATGGCAATAACCAGCCGCTTTACCTTATTGATAATATACCTACCGATGTAAGCGCGGTCCAGGCCCTTAATCCGAACGATGTGGAACGGATCGAGGTACTGAAAGGCCCAAGTGCAGCCATATATGGGTCTCGGGGGGCCAATGGAGTTATCGCCATATTCACAAGAAGGGGAAGATTTATGATAAAGGGCGTTCTTGCCTTTGATATGCTGGGGTACCACCGCCCGCATGAATTT
>JAUVKJ010000129.1 GCA_030592145.1 Bacteroides sp. | reverse complement strand
TCTTCCTTTGAATAGAGACTACCCGTTGGGTTGGAAGGAGAACATAATAACATAGCCCTGGTCTTCGGTGTAATGGCATTTTTTACCTGCTCCGGAGTTACCTTGAAATCATTCTCTATACTTGTCTCAATAATAACGTTGGTTCCATCGGCTATCTTTACCTGTTCCGGATAACTCACCCAGTAAGGTGCCGGAATAATCACTTCATCCCCCTTGTTTATAATGGAAAGCATTACATTTACAATGCTGTGCTTTGCTCCGCTGGAAACGACAATTTGATCGGCGGTATAATCCAGATCGTTCTGTTTCTTCAGTTTTTCAACAATTGCTTTCCTGAGTTCCGGGAAACCTGCCACCGGGGCATAAAAAGAATAATTATCATCAACGGCCTTTTTTGCGGCTTCCTTGATGTGATCCGGAGTATCAAAATCCGGTTCACCGACACTCAGGTTGATTACATCAACACCCTGATTTTGAAGATCTTTGCTTCTCTGGTTCATGGCTATCGTCGCAGAAGCGGACAATCTAGCCAAACGATCAGATACTTGTTCCATAAAATTACTGATTATTAAATTAACACTAAAAATAACGTTCTAATTTCAAATCCTAAAAATATACTTTTAATCAGAAATTATTTAATATTGTATTAAAGATTTTACTAAATAATTATCAACATGGATATAGCTCTAGAAATTCTTAAATACACCCTTCCGGCCCTGATCGTTTTTCTAACGGCATTTGTACTGATCAGGGGATTTATCAAAAGCGAGGAACAGCGCAGAAACAGGGAAATTTTAGAATCCACCCAGAAAACTATTCTGCCGATCCGCTTGCAGGCCTACGAGAGGCTGGCCCTGTTGCTTGAAAGAATTTCACCGGAATCTCTGATCATGCGTGTAAACCAGCCCGGCATGACAGCAAAGCAGCTTCATACAGAATTGCTGTCATCCATACGTGCTGAATTTGAGCATAATCTCTCACAGCAGGTCTACATCAGCAATGAGGCATGGGAACTGATCAGAACGGCCCGGGGAAACGTTATCAACATGGCCAATACAGCTGCCGACCAGTTGAAGGACGATGCTACGGCCATAACCCTGAGTCAGAAAATATTCGAACAGGTGGTACAATTAAAAAGCCCGCCGGTACAGCAGGCTCTTGATTTCTTAAAAGAAGAAATAAAACAATTTTACTAATTCCCGGCTGCCCTTTTGACCGGTTCAGCAATGACTGAACTCCGGCAGGGCCCTGATTGTTTATTTGATCAGATCAACGCTGCGCCTGACGAATTTCACAAGCTCTTCCCCCTTCAACATATTGTTTGAAAGCAAAGCCAGGTCGATCAGTTGCTTGACGATCTTGTTCTTGCCTCCGTATTCTTTGAGGAGGGACTGCTTCTTATCTTCGACCTCAGCGACCTTCTTTGTCGTTTCCTCCATTTTATCCTTCTGTTCCTGGGTAATTTCTTCCTCCTTCTTTCCTTCTTTCTCCTTCTCAAGACTTGTTTTCTCTTCTTCCAGGGGTTTGAGTTTTTCTTTCAGATCCTGGAGCTTTTTACCCAGCGCTTTATCCTTGGATTCCATAACCCTGGTTACAAGAGGGTGGACTGCGTTCACTACCAGGTTATAGGAATCAGGTAAACCACCGTAAAAATTTGGCCCGCCGCCAAGCTCTGACATTTCCTTCATCCTTCTTGTGAACTCTGATTGTGTGACCAGAACTGGACTTTCATTTTCCCCGAGGTTCTCAAAGCTCACCAGGAAATTAGCATCTCCCGGAAGCTGGCTTTCAAAAACGGTACTCAGGTCCTGACGCTGTTCCGGGCTGAGATCCGCAGCTTCGAGGTCTTCCTTCATGATCAGTTTGTCAATGATGTCTGAGTCCACCCTTGCAAACCTTGAATCCTTGAACTTCGTTTCCAGGTGGTTCAGGAAATGCGTGTCAAGGTGCCCGTCCATCAGGAGCACATCATAGCCTTTGTTTTTCGCCGATTCGATGAAACTCAATTGTTCCTGTTTGTCCGTGGCATACAGGTAAACCAGTGATTTGTTTTTATCGGTCTGGTTGGCCTTGATCAGTTTTTCGTATTCCTCGTATGTAAAGTACTTCTCATCTGTGTTTTTCAGGAGGGCAAACTTCAGGGCACGCTCGTAAAATTTTTCTTCCGACATCATGCCGTAGTTGATGAACAATTTCAGGTCATCCCATTTTTTCTCGAATAACTTCCGGTCGTTCTCGAATATCTCTTCGAGACGGTCGGCAACCTTTTTAGTGATGTGCCCTGATATCTTTTTTACATTCGGATCGCCCTGTAAAAAACTCCTTGACACATTCAGGGGAATATCAGGAGAATCGAGAACACCGTGCAGAAGTGTCAGGAATTCAGGTACGATCCCTTCGACCGAATCGGTGACAAAGACCTGGTTGCAGTACAACTGGATCTTGTTCTTCTGTACCTCGATGTTGCTCTTAATGCGCGGAAAGTACAGGATCCCCGTCAGGTTGAACGGATAATCGACGTTCAGGTGGATATTGAACAGGGGTTCCTCTGACATAGGGTAAAGATCCTGGTAGAACTTCTTATAGTCCTCTTCCTTCAGGTCAACCGGTTTTTTTGTCCACAAAGGCTGGGTATCGTTAATGATCCTGTCCTTCTTCGTCTCAACATGTTTGTCCTTTTTCCATTCCTTTTCCTTTCCAAAAGCAATTTCTACGGGAAGGAAGCGGCAATACCTGTTAAGCATCTCTTCGATCCGGGATTCTTCAAGAAACTCCTTTGAATCCTCATCAAAATGCAGGACCACATCCGTTCCGACCTCTTCCTTATCAAGATCCTCAATGGAATATTCCGGACTCCCGTCACATGTCCAGTGAACAGCCTTACTGCCTTTTTTATAGGACCGGGTCTTAATTTCAACCTTTTCCGATACCATAAATGAGGAATAGAATCCCAGTCCGAAATGCCCGATAATGGCATTGCTCTGGTTCTTGTATTTTTCCAGGAATTCCCCGGCGCTCGAAAACGCGATCTGGTTGATGTACTTCTTAATCTCCTCGCCGGTCATCCCGATTCCACTGTCTGATACAGTCAGCGTTTTCTTCTTTTTATCCAGCTTTACATATATCTTCATCTCTCCCAGCTCTTCCTTGTAATCGCCTGCAGACGCGAGAGTTTTAAGCTTCTGGGTAGCATCGATGGCATTGGAAATAAGTTCCCTCAGGAATATTTCATGCTCTGAATACAGGAACTTCTTTATGATCGGAAAGATGTTCTCAGTGGTTACTCCAATTTTTCCTTTTTGCATTTTCTTTAACTATTATTTATTGAATGATATTCTATTCACGCCTGTTTCAAACGGTATGCCATTGGAGGTGAACTGACAATTCGTCATGGGCGAACCGTCATTCTAGCGGTTGCGGACATCCAGGTCTGCCTTGTATTCCCAGATACCCTTCCTGAATTTATAACCGTCATAAGAGAAATCGGGTGCATAAAAGCGAGGGTAACCCTGAAGTTCGGGTTCTATGGGAGACAGGTGATCATAAACGATCATTTTAAAATCCGGGTTGTAGCGCAGGTTCATGGCCACTTCACCGGAATATTCAAAAACAACCCGGTGTTGAATGCCGGATTCAGTGTTAAAAACGGGTTTCCCGAACAGTGGATTCATATCCCGGTCAAAATGCAGGACCTCTATGATTTTCTTATCCGAATAGCGGTCATGAAAGTTGAAGCCTAGCAGGGTATACATAACATCCTTGCCATGCTTGTTTCTCCGGAGGTCATAATAAAGGGCCCCCGGCCACATATCCTTATCTGTTTCGAAATGAAGAAGATCAGGAATGTTCCGGATCTGGTTTGAAAGTATATGAACATGGCATGTGTTCTCCTTAGGGTTATAAACCTGTATGATTCCGTGGTATTCATGTTCAAAGGCACTCATCGGAATATTCCAGGTAAAGATCCTGAACTGCTTGTCATCAGCATTCAGGATTCCAACCCGCTTTCTCAGGCTGTCAAAACGGTATTCAAAGGATTCCGGCTGCAGCAGGCTCCGGCGCATGTAATCAATAATGGATTCATTCAGCTCCTGCTTCTCTTCAACGGATTCCATCATCTGAAACTGTTCAAATAGCTGAAAGAGGCTGTCCTCTGCAACGGAGGGTTCACCGGACTGGGGCAGAACATGTGAAACTGCGAAAAACAGGATAATAATATAAAGCAAGCGGTACATTGCAACAAATATAACAGAGATCTGTAAAAAATAGTAACGATCCCGCAACATATGCGGGAGAGTTCGGCGAAGCCAATTAATCCAGGCGGTCAAGCAGTCCGGTCAGCTGACTGCAGACCTCCCTGATCTGCTCCGGGGAAATGATCAGAGGGGGGGCGATGCGGAATGCCGTATCATGGAAGATAAACCAGTCCGTTATAATGCCTTCCTCTTTGGCCAGGCGGATCAGTTGCTGAACTTTCTCTGCCGAAGCCAGTTCCACGGCAAGGAAGAGTCCCCTGCCACGGATCTCCCGGACAGACGGATGTTTGAGTCCATCGCGAAACAGTTTTTCTTTTGCGGGAACCTCCCGGATCCAGTTCTCCCCGAGCAGGACAGTAAGGTTTGCCAGTCCGGCCGCACATGAAACCGGATTCCCGCCGGAGGTGGTTATATGTCCCAGTACAGGATTCGCACGAAGCGCTTTCATGGTCTCAAATGATGAGATGAAGCCTCCCAGGGGCAATCCCCCACCGAATCCTTTTGCGAGTACAAGGATATCGGGAACAACCTTCCACTGCTCAAAGGCAAACATAGTTCCACAGCGTCCCAGTCCCGTCTGTATCTCATCGAAGATCAGCAGTACCCCCGAACGTACGCACCGTTCACGGATCTCCTCGAGGAAGCCATCCTCCGGAAGGATGATTCCCCCTTCTCCCTGAATAGGTTCTACAATCACACAGGCTGTATTCCGGTCGATCCTGTCGAGTGAGCTGAAATCATTAAATGCGAGGATATCCGTACCGGGGACCAGGGGCCGGAATGAATTCCGGAATGATTCATTGCCCATCACGCTGAGCGCTCCTGCAGTGCTGCCATGGTAGGCATTTTGGAATGCGATGGTACGGAACCTCCCGGTATACCTTTTAGCCAGTTTCAGGGAACCCTCAATGGCTTCAGAACCTGAGTTCACAAAATAAATGCAATTAAGGCTATCGGGCAGGATCTCCTGCAAGAGGGAGGCCAGGCCGACCTGGGGAGATTGCACTAACTCCCCGTATACCATAAGGTGCATGTATCTGTCGAGCTGGTCCTTCACAGCCCTTACAACCTCCGGATGCCGGTGACCCAGGTTACTGACCGAGACCCCGGAGATCAGATCCACATACCGCTTCCCATCCGGAGAGTACATGTAGATCCCTTCTGCTCTTTCAATTTCAAGCAGGTAAGGTAAATCGGAGGTTTGTGCAACGTGTTGAAGGAATAATTGCCTGTTGGTGACCATTATTTAACCATCAGGTTAATGTCTCCCATCAGCTTCTCCTTGTAAGATTTCCCGATAGGGATGTTTTTGGTGCCGTCCTGAACGCGGATAAGGACGGAATTATCTTCAATGACCTCAATGCTTCCCGTATTGACAATGTAGGAGCGGTGTACCCGTGTGAATTTTTCGGCTGGCAGCTTCTGCTCAATAGCCTTCATCGTGAAATGAATGGTGTATTTATCATCGAAGGTATTGAATATCACATAGTTCTCCAGT
>JAUVKJ010000219.1 GCA_030592145.1 Bacteroides sp. | reverse complement strand
GGCACTGAAAGAGAGGATTCGTTTCCTGGTCTCCAAAATACCGCTGATCCTGCTCATGGTGAGTGGATTTTTAATTCCCTGGATCCCACAGTTTATTTACTGGAAAGAAGTATCAGGCAGTATTTTTTACAATTCGTACAGCGAGGTGGGCTCCGCCTTTTATTTTGACAATCCCCATATCCTGGATCTCCTGTTCTCCTACCGCAAGGGATGGTTTGTCTATACTCCCCTGATGCTGTTTGCCATAACCGGATTTATTCCGCTTTACAGGATGAAAAGGGGACTCTTCTTTGCCGGCATTATTTACCTGGTGGTCATGATCTACCTGTTCAGTTCCTGGTGGTCATGGTGGACGGGGGGAAGTTTCGGGATCCGCTCATTGGTTGACCTCATGGCAGTGATGGCCCTGCCTCTGGCAGCACTGATCACATATATGGTAAAGCAACCCAGAAGGTTAAGGATCGTTGTTGCCCTGCTCCTGGCATTCGTTGTATTCCTGAATCTCTTTCAGACCCGTCAGTACCAGAAGAACCTGATCCACGGGGTGGGCATGACCAAAGAATCTTACTGGACTATATTTCTGCGTTCGAAGGACCGTTACGGCTACTGGCAAAATCTTAACGAACCCGATTTTGAGCTTGCAAGGAAAAGCATCTATGTTTTTTACCCGGTCATCGGAAAGGATGAAAGATTATTGCAGATGACTGAAGAAGAGGGCAAGTCATATGTCCTGGATAATTTAAGGCAGGACAGGAGACTGATCAAGGACATCAAGCGGTACTGCAGGAGAACCGGTACAGGCAGGCAGGAAGCCCTTGACATGGTTGTGAACCAGGCCTACCAACGCCTGACGGACGAATGATCCCGGTCCGGTTTATCCAACCTTCCGGTATGTCCGGTTATGGTTGAGACTACAGATTATTCCCGGCTCCGGATCTCCCGGATGCTAAAGAATTTCCTGATCCAGAGCAAGTAAGTGATTCCCCCGAAGAACAGAGATCCAAGGTAGGTAACTACGAAATATATTGTTGAAACAGCAATTGCCGTTACAGCAGGATGGGAATGAATGGCCCAGACCTGTGTAAAAACAAGCTCCCTTGTTCCGAACCCGGCAATGGTAATTGGAAGAAAAGACAGGATGTTGGAAATGGATACTGCGGTTACGCTGCCGGCATAGGGGATCCCTGCATCCAGGTCCACAGAAAACAGGAAAGGCATGAGGGCCAGTAATCCGAAGGCAAGCAGGCTGGTGCTGAACCCGGGAAGCAGTAAGCGGAACCGGTTCACTTTCCAGACCTCGTAAACCTTTTGAATATCTTCATGGATCCTGCGTTTATGTGTTAATGCCATTACCGGTCTGAAGAATATCCCGGGCAGGAGTATGGCCCCGAGGGCAAACCCGAAAATCAGGATGATAAGAGCCACCGTAAGCCGGTCAATCTGAAACCGGCTGATCAGCAAGGCCATGGAGATACCCGCCATAAGGCTCAAAACGAGTACATCCCAGATCCGGTCGAGGAGGACCGAGGTGGAAGCGACCGTGACCCCTGTTTGGTATTTACGATTCAGGAACCAGATTTTTGCAAATTCGCCGAGCCTTCCTGGTGTTATCACACTCAGAAAGCCGGATGCAAGAAAAAATACCAGCAGAGTCCCGTAGCTGCTTTTTATCCCGAAAGCCCTGTTAATCAGGTACCATCTGTAACTTTTAATGAGATAGACCCCAATCAGGATCAGGAGTCCGACAAGGATCTTCCAGGACCTGAAATGCATTATGTTTTCCCGAAGGAGGGTAAAATCGAGTCTGCGTACCACGAAATACAGGAGTACAAATCCCAGGCTGTGCAATAGGATCAGACCAATTTTTCGATAGGCATTCCTGTTTTTCATGAGATAATATGTCGATTCATCATTGGCCTCATGTAACTTCTGCGTTCACAGATTTTTGCGTTTGATCGAACGGGTCGATTTCTTCCATGTATTCCGGGTGCGTTCAAATATCCTTCCCAGGTAAGCCGGTTTCAGCAGTTCCACCATCCTGCGGGACGGCCAGGTTCCCAGCAGGAGGAAGAGCGTACTGATCAGAAGTTCCATCAGGACCCTGGATACCGGGAATCCGGAAAGTCGGTACCCGTAATCGGGAACCTGCCTGAAGAATATCCTGCGCATACCGATCCGAATGAAACTGCCACGCTTTTTAAAATCATAGCCATGGGAGTGCATCTTGATGGATTCTTCCTCGGTATATGGACTCAGTTCAAGCCAGCCGTCGCGATGCATGTTTTCGAGGATCTCCAGTCCGACCCTGCTTCGGGGAATTACGATTGAGAATCCCTGTCCCCTTTCCTCATACTTGGGTGACCATGCATCCCCTCCGGAAAGATCGGTGAATTCATTTGCAAAGTCTGTGCAGAAAAGGCTGTTTTTCAGGATGTGGAACGGGATCAGGTAATTGGCATGGAACTTTTTCAATTCAAAGATCCTGCCGTTCTTCATCTCTACGCGCATATTGCCCGGCCATTCACCGTACCTGAACCAGAGCTTACGGATTTGCCGGTAATCTTTTTCACCATAACTTCTGATAAAGCTCCTGACGGAGGAAAAATAAAGGGTGTTGCCGTAAAACGGGCCAAAGATATACCTGATGTTTGCAACGGTTGGATCACCTGCTTTCTGGAGTTTGCGGATACTCTGTACCTGTCCCGGAAGTCCCACATATGCCAGGGTGCCCCGGAACCCCTGGCTTTCGGCAAGGATCTCGTTGACCGAGGTGATAATGTATTTGCTCTGAGCAGCTTCCAGGATCTCTTCCCTGGTTTTTGCAATAATCGGTTTTGTGAGCCAGGGCTTATCTTCTGACATCGTGGTCACGATGGCCCCGTCAATCATCTTTTCCTCCAGCAGATAGATCAGAATGGAGGAAATGATGCCTCCGCTGCCTGCTTTCAGACGGATCCCGGGATGTGTGGAATGGCCGGTATAAATGTTTTCATAGGGACCAATATAGGGATGAAAATGGGCAGGATCCGGGTAAAAATGTTCCCGGTATTCCGGGAAGGAGAAGGTTTTGCCGGCACATGCATTCAGGATACGGTCAGCTTCTCCGTCCGACAGCTCCTCCAGCATTTTCGGCCGGTATCTCTTTTCCCGTCCGGTGAATTCAATTTTTCCTTCTGACAGTGCTACGCACGTTCCGCAACGGTTGCATAATTCGGAACGCATTATTCGTTTCAGTTTTTTCTTACTTTTCACAGACATAGAATTGCCGTATCCCAAGTTCACTTACTAAGGTTTTCTGCATTTTCCGGATGATCCACTCACCTGCATCCTGGAGCCAGACGGGTCCGACGGGGACCAGCACCGTGCCCCTGTGCAGGATGAGTTTCCAACCCGCACGTGCGAGTCTTTTTTTTACTTCCCGCGTAGTGGGAAAGCGGTGAGGGCCTTCTCCGTGTCCGCCAAATAGCCATGAAAATATCCGGTAAGGGAACTCATTGGTGGCGGCTGGACAACTGAGCACCATTTTTGCACCGGGCCTGGCCACACGGTACAACTCTGACAGGAAAACATCAGGCTCTGCTACGTGCTCAAGGGTTTCCAGGCTGATGATCCGATCAAACGGCATCTCCTTAAAAGGTAATCTTGAGTAGGTTTCCAGTTTGACCTGTCTTACCCCGGGCCGCCGTTCTGCAGCCACACGCATCAATCCTCCGGAAATCTCTGCATGGGTGATCTCAGCACCGGGCGATGCTTTCATGACATAATCCTCCGCTGCACAATCCCTGCTGGAAACATTCAGCACCCTTTGCCCGTCTGACAGATCGAGGTACCTGATGGTTTCGCGGAATCGTTGCACATGGGCATGCTTAACTTTTTCATTCTCGGCTATGTATACATCGGCTACACGATCCCAA
>JAUVKJ010000336.1 GCA_030592145.1 Bacteroides sp. | reverse complement strand
AAATTCCGAACACAAAAAGGAAAATGAGATAGTAAAAATAGGAGGAGAGGTAGGGGAGTTTATATTTTCCAAAAAGCAGGTTGCTGAACATGATGGCGATGATTCCGGTGATCAGGGAGCCTGTAAGGAGGATTATCTGTAGGGTTTCGCTCATCCGGGATGCAATTCTGGAACGAATTTAGGTAAAATCTGCTAATCCTGACCCAACCAAAGTATTGATTTGTAACTCTAAAGGCCGGAGCACGGGGCCAATGATTCATACTTAAGTAGTGTTTTTAAAAATCCTACTTTGGTCGCTAAAATATTCTGCTGCCCTGTCATACATTTGATCCTGAATGAAAACCAATTAAATAATTCAGATATGGAAACAATGAATTCAAACAGTGCTTTTGTCTCAAATACAAGTGCGGGCGACAACTACAGCAAGGGCTGGAAGCTGTCGTTCACCGTTTTTATCGAACTGATCGTGGTAACCCTGATATATTCAGTTATACAGATACCCACGGGTGTCCTCCAGAATAAAACGGATCATTTTGAGTGGTTCATGATACCCATTGCCCTGCTCGGGATAGCCTATGCTGTTTTTATTGCGGGACCCATAGGAATGAGCGCCGACTGGGTATTCCTTAAGGTCGTACGCCGCGAAAAGATCGAGATCAAGGACATGTTCTCGGTATTCGAGCGGAATTACTGGAATGCCGTGATCGCGGGACTGGTCAAGACATTAATTATCGTACTTGGCTTTTTTATGCTGATCGTGCCGGGCATCATTTTCGCCTGCCGCCTTGCGTTTGTTAATTACCTTATTATCGATGAGAAAATGGAAGCCCTCGAAGCCCTGAAAGCCAGTTGGGCCATGACAAAGGGACACGGATGGACGATCTTCGGGATGGCATTGCTTGCTTTTTTGATCGTTATCGCTGGACTCCTGGTCCTTTTCTTCGGAGTGTTCATTTCCGTCATGTGGATCACCGCCTCGTTTGCCGTGCTTTACCATTCGGTTTACGTTAAGAAAGGCATACCCCTGACCAACGGGACTGCCGTACAAAAGACAGAATAAAATATCTCAGGAAGAATTCCGGCTGCTTACCGGGCCATTGTTCACCGCAATACACCGGTAATCGACCGAACTGTCTCATTCCCCTGGAGAATCCGGGCAAGTGCCCGGGTTCTCCTCCCTGTTAAAGCCTTCATTTAAACCTGCTTCTCCCTTCTTTTTTGAACATCTTAAGCAGGGCCTCCAGCTCAGTCACTTTCTCCGGCATTTGATCATATAAATTCTCCTGCTCGCCGATGTCCTTATCCAAGTTGTAGAGCTGCATGGGAGGCCCTTCGGTGATCCCGGCTTTGCTCCATCCGCCGGAGCTCATGTCAAGGATAAGTTTCCAGTTATCCTGCCGGATGGAAAGCGTTGTTGAAACTGCCTGGCTGACCAGGGTGCTGCGTTCTTTCCAACCGGCAGCTTCCCCGGTGAGGGCACTGAGAAAGCTGAACGAATCTTCCCCGGCGTTCCAGTCAAGCGTCTGCCCGCACAATTCCCCGAAGGTCGACAGAAGGTCGTTCAGGCAGACCAGACGTTCGCTGCGGCTTCCCCTTTCAACTTTATAGGGCCATCTCACAAGGAAAGGTACATGGTTTCCCCCTTCCCAGATATCCGATTTCATTCCCCGGAAACGGTAATTCGCCTTGTGCCCGTACTTCTCAATATCCTCAGGGAGCCAATGGGACCCGTTATCGCTGGTAACGATGACCAGGGTGTTCTCTGCGATCCTGAGGCTGTCGATCAGGTCAAGCAGTTGTCCGACAGTATAATCGACCTGGTTCACGAAATCGCCGTATGTGCCGGCACCGGAAATTCTTTCAAATTCAGGGCGGGGCATCCAGGGTGTGTGGGGAGCCGTCAGGGGGAAATACAGGAAGAACGGGCGGTCGGGGTATAGCCGCCGGTGATCGCGGACGAATGACATGGCATGCCGGGTGAGGCGGGGAAGTACATCGGTGAATTCAAAGTCCCTTTCGGCATCCCCGTGCCGCCAGATGATCCCGCGGGTCTGCTCCGGAACGCCCCCGATGTGTTCCAGGTCTGTATTGACCACCTGCTTATTGCTGATGTAGATGTAGGGCTGCATGTCGAGTGAGGCGGGGAGAATGTAGGAATAATCAAAGCCGTGGTCCGTGGGGCCCCCGTCAATGGGGCCCGTATAATCGACGTTTTCAGTGCTGCTTGTATTTCTGAATCCCGTCCCCTCATACAGGGGCAGCGAAGGGTCCTTTTTTTTGTAATTGAGTCCCAGGTGCCACTTCCCTATACATCCGCTTCGGTATCCTGCTCTGCCCAGCAGGGTGGCCACGGTTTCCCGCCCGGGTTCGATCAGCGAAACATCATGTCCGCCGAGCACTCCTTCGGACAGGCGTGTCCGGAAGCAATACCGTCCCGTCAGCACCCCGTAGCGGGTGGGTGTACAAACCCCGGAGTAGGAGTGGGCATCGGTAAAGTACATCCCCTCGGCAGCGATGCGGTCCATGTTGGGTGTGGGGATTTTCGAATCCGGGTTCAGGGCCCCGATATCCCCGTAACCCATGTCGTCGGCCAGGATAAAAACGTTGTTGGGCAGTGGGGAGGGGGCTTCCCGTCTTCTTTTATTATCCCGGAGGAAAACCAGGGTTATAACCACGATTGCCAGGATG
>JAUVKJ010000107.1 GCA_030592145.1 Bacteroides sp. | reverse complement strand
CCTCCCACATCCAGAAAATTGGCAGGATCTCCGCCTGAAAGCTTAATAATGTCCATGGTAGCCATGGCAAGTCCGGCCCCGTTCACCATGCATCCCACATTCCCATCCAGCTTCACAAAATTCAGGTTGTATTTTCCAGCTTCCACTTCGGCGGGATCCTCTTCTGTAATGTCTCTCATCTCAGCGCAATCGGGATGCCTGTAAAGTGCATTGTCATCAAGGTTGACCTTGGCGTCCGCGGCCAGTATCCTGTTGTCGGATGTTTTCATCACCGGATTGATCTCGATCATGGAAGCATCGGAGCCAATATATGCATTATAGAGAGCTGTCACGAAACGGGTCATCTCCTTGAAGGCATTTCCTGAGAGTCCGAGATTAAAAGCGACCCTTCGCGTCTGGAAAGCCTGAAGTCCAACCCTGGGATCAATGGTTTCGTTAAAGATCAGCTCGGGTGTTTTCTCAGCCACCCCTTCGATATCCATCCCACCTTCGGGCGAATACATGATAATGTTCTTCCCGGTGGCCCTGTTCAGCAGAACGGATACATAAAATTCCTGAGTCTCGCTTTCACCCGGGTAAAAGATCCCCTGCTCTATCAGTACTTTGTGCACTTGCTTGCCCTGAATACCCGTCTGATGAGTCACCAGGTTCATCCCGATGATGCTTTTTGCATATTCCTTTACCTCATCAAGGGATTTCGCAATCTTCACACCACCTCCCTTGCCCCTGCCCCCGGCATGGATCTGGGCCTTGACGGCCCATGTGTCTGCACCTGTGCTGTCGCGTATTTTTTTTGCTGCATCGACGGCAGCGTCAGGGGAATCGACCACCGTTCCCTCCGGTATGGCTACATTGTATTTCTTAAGAATGGATTTAGCCTGATATTCGTGTATGTTCATACCCACGAAATTATTATTTTTTTTTAACTTTCTATTGTAAAATATATGCGGAAACTAAAGAACTCTGAACTTGTGCGTTTGTCCGTGCCTGAATTTAAAAACACGGCGAAAATCCCTGTGGTCATAGTGCTTGACAACGTAAGGAGCCTGAACAACATCGGTTCGGTTTTCCGCACATCAGATGCCTTTCTGATCGATCGGATTCTGCTCTGCGGCATAACGGCCACACCTCCCCACAAGGATATTCATAAAACGGCGCTCGGTGCTACAGATTCTGTTGACTGGAACTATTTCCCGGAAACAGAGGATGCCATTCTTTCACTGAAAAAAGAAGGATTCATTATTGTTGCCGTGGAACAGACCGAGGAAAGCACCGGGCTTGATGCCTTCCGGTTTAACCGGGATAAAAAGTATGCTTTTGTGTTCGGTCACGAGATACGGGGCGTGCAGCAGGAAATCGTGGATCTTTCGGACCTCAGCCTTGATATTCCCCAGTTCGGAACAAAGCATTCACTGAATATTTCGGTATGCGTTGGGATGGTCCTCTGGGAGGTCTTCACGCAAAAAGGGCTGTCCGGTGACGGAATAGCTTAATAAGAAAAGGCCATCCCTTTCGAGACGGCCCCTCTCAGAAATATATATTTCCCAAGTAATTACTGCATGATCTCCTTGAAAAGATCGTCTTCAAAATACTTGAAGAATTCAACATCCTTAACTGCGTGGTCCTTGAACTCAGGTTTCAAAGCAATAGCTGCACGCAGTGCATTGTACATTATTTCAACATCATCATCGCGGGCGGCAGCAACGGCAATCAGGTAATTTGATTTTGCCGTTTCATCCAGTTTGCGCAGCATTTCAATAGCATGGCTTGGCTGTCCGTTCAAAAGAATGACCAGTGCATTGTTGAAATTCTCGCTTGCACCCAGGTAACTCTTGGCTGCTTCGTAATCACCCTGCTGTATCTTAATGACAGCCAGGTTGTAGTTAACTTCATCTCCTGCACCCATTGCTGAGGTGAAAAGATTTTCGGCAGCTTCCACGTTACCTTCCTTCAGGGCAATGACACCAAGGTTGTTCTTTAAAATGTTATGGTCTTTAATATCCTGTGCCATTTCAAAAGCATCTTTGGCACGTTCTGCGTCACCCATGGCAAGCTGTACCACACCAACATTATTAGCAGCCCGGATACACTTGGGATACTTTTTCCATGCCTTTTCATACAATGCAAGCTTGGTTTCATTGTCTTCGACGAGGGAAGCGGCATACATTAGTTCCTCAAGTACGAGGGTATCCATATTCTCTGTAACCCACTGCTTGATCTCTTCATCCGACCATCCCACTTTCTCTACGTTGACCGTAAATACAGACCTTCTGAGCTGGGGAAGGATATCTACCTTGATCTCTTCAAAAGCTTCGGAGATATTCTTGATCTCTTTTTCACGAACAACGGGATCTGAATGCATGGAGAGAACGCGGAGGATAAGATCCTTGTCCTGGATATCAGATTCTTCCATCAGGGTCTTGAATCCATCCCAGTCCTCCGGAGTGGTAAGAAGATTGAAGAAATTCTCATCTTCGGGAACCTCAACTTTCGATTTTTTAAGATCCCTCTTCAGGTAACGGGTAGCCGAACCTTCCCTGTTTCCGGAAAGTTTTGTGTTAAGATCCAGTTCTCCGTCAGGCGAAGCATAGGCAGAAACTTCGATGCCTTTCATCGTAATCCGCTCATTCTCATTGGCTCCGGAAATGAATTCCTTCATGCCTTTGATGTCGTCCTGCTTCAATTCTGTATTCCGTACATCGTAACGGTTGATAATATAGTGTATGTCTGCTACAAATTCTTCGGGAACGATCCGTTTGAAATTATCACCGAAAGAAATGGTCTTGCCTGTTTTGCAGGCAAGAAGAGGGGTGGTAACAATACCATCGCCTATTTTAATAGGTGGCAGATCAACCTCGGTGGTTTTGACAACGGCTTTCCCTTTTACAAATAACTCCGCACGCATCATTTCAGGAACGTAGTCTATCTCATCTGCATACGTAAAACTACCACCCGAAGTGAAGGATATTACTTTGTAATTGTCCTCAACTGCTTCTCCCTGAAGTGTTTCAGACTTTAATTCGGTTTCGCCTCCATCGTAGCTCAGGTAAGGGGTAGCGGTAACAATGGCTTTCTTGTGGAAGTATTTCTCGGGATACTTCACATCCACCGACACTGCTACTTTTCCACCATGTGTCTCAAGAGGATCTGGTGTCATATTATACTTCACCAGGGAAGCGCTGTCCGCCATTTTCTGCGGGCCACCGCAACTTACGATAATAAGAGCTGCAGCAATTAATGATGCAAAAATGTTAAATCTTCTCATAATTACTTGGTTATTAATTTAATACTTAAGGTTTTGTTCAATTGTATATACAAACTTACTAATGTTTTTCAATTTATGAAAAAAATGTAAATAAAACCTCCTGAAATCAGGGTAATTGCAGACGGTTCAGGCCTTTTCTGTATTCCCCGTGAAAAATGGCCTCCTCGACGGACAGGTAATCCCGCTCCTTTCCGACGAAATCCAGTTCATTTACATCCAGGATTAATATTCTCTGATCCTGGAGTGAACGCAGATATTCAAAGTATCCCTCCTGCAACTTTTCCAGGTACTCCACCCCTATGTCTTTCTCATAATCCCTGTCTCTCTGCCGGATATTGTTCAGAAGCTTTTCTGCATGCACATGCAGGTAGACATAAAGATCGGGTTTGGGCAATTGCTGGTGGATAATATCAAACAGGGTCCGGTACAGGTTAAATTCGTCGACCTGAAGGGTGATCTTGGAGAATATCAATGATTTGCTGAAAAAATAATCCGCCACGGTGAAGCTTTTAAACAGGTCCGGCGAGGTTAGTTCTCTGTGCAGCTGATGGTACCTGGATGCCAGGAAACTAAGCTCAAGGGGAAAGGAATACCGCCCGGGATCCCTGTAAAACTTTGGCAGGAACGGGTTTTCAGCAAACTGCTCCAGGATCAGCCGGGCATTGAATTTTTCTGCGATCATCCTTGAAAGCGATGTCTTTCCGGCCCCGATATTTCCTTCTATTACCAAATAGTTATACTTGCTCATCCGGATGTTAAAGTTAAGAAAGGGGCCGTCTCAAAACAAATTGATTCGGCCCTTTTTCTGAGTCTTTCCGAGGATATTAATTCGCCGCTGCATAATTTGCTTCGCAAACAACGCTAAGGCGGCTCACCTAATATCCTCTCCAAGTCCAAAAAGGGCCATTCACAAGTAAAATAGATACAAAGTCGCCCCCTGGTTGGCAAGCTTTGCAAGGTTGTGTGCCAGAGCGAGCAATTTGAAGAAAAAAGAAGGGGTTGCCTACTTATGAGACAGCCCCTTAACTATTCTATAACATACTATCCTATTCGGGTTTTCTTTCCCGGTGCTGTGGCCTCTGATCATCGGAACGTTCAGGCCTTGGTTTCAGTACCTTTCTGGAAAGTTTCAGGTTGCCATTCTTCCGGTCGATATCGATCAGTTTCACTTCCACCTCATCTCCTACCCTGACCTCGTCTTCCATTTTTTCAACCCTTCTCCAATCCCATTCGGATATATGGAGAAGTCCCTCTCTACCGGGTATGATCTCAACGAAGCAGCCAAAGGAAACCACACCTTTCACCTTGCCTTTATAGGTTTCACCGACTTCGGGTTCCTGGACGATCTCATTGATCCTCTCCAGGGCAGCATCAATGGCTGCCTTATTGTCGGCAAATATATCGATCACACCCCTGTTATCAATCTCTTCGAGCACAATGGTTGCTCCCGTATCTGCCTGTATCCCCTGGATAATCTTTCCGCCCGGCCCGATCACTGCACCGATCAGGTCCTTGTTAATGGTAATCTGAACAATCCTGGGTGCATGAGGTTTGTATTCTTTATTGGGTTCGGAGATAACTTCAGTCATCTTATCCAGGATATGCATTCTTCCTTTCCTTGCCTGTTCAAGGGCTTCTTCAAGGATCTTGTAGGGAAGTCCGTCTACCTTGATGTCCATCTGCGTGGCGGTAATCCCGTCGCGGGTTCCGGCCACCTTGAAGTCCATATCGCCAAGGTGGTCCTCATCGCCCAGGATATCGGACAGGATCGCATATTTTTTCGATCCGGCTTCGGTGATCAGTCCCATAGCAATACCAGAGACCGGTTTACTGATTTTTACACCGCAATCCATCAGAGCCAGGGTTCCTGCACATACGGTTGCCATGGATGAAGAACCATTTGATTCAAGTATATCAGATACGATCCTTACCGCGTATGGGTTTTCGTTTCCCGGTGGCATAACCTTTTTCAGGGCACGGTGCGCCAGGTTGCCATGTCCGACTTCCCGGCGGCTGATTCCGCGGATTGGACGGGCATCACCGGTTGAGAATGGCGGGAAGTTATAATGAAGGGTAAACTTGTTGGTTCCCTGTATCAGTACCTCATCGATCATCTTCATGTCCATCTTGTTCCCCAGGGTCACAGAAGTAAGTGACTGGGTCTCTCCCCTTGTAAATACTGCCGAGCCATGAGCCGCGGGCAGGTAGTCAACCTCACACCAGATATCCCTGATCTCATCGGTCTTTCTGCCGTCAACCCTCCGGCCTTTATCAAGAATGAGATCCCTGAGCGCCTTCTTCTCCACATCATGGAAGTAACGTTTGAACAACTTCTTTTTAGCAGCTGCTTCTTCATCGTCTCCGGCTATCAAAGCTTCCTGCAACTCTTCCTTCACTACATCGATGGCGTCATTCCGTTCATGCTTTGACACTCCTGAAGCCGCAATCTTTACGAGCTTGTCATAAGCCTGCTTCTCGATCCCGGCCTGCATAGCCTCATCATTCTGTTCATGCTCATAGCTGCGTTTTTTCTCTTTTCCGGTCTCTTTTTGCAGCTCCAGCTGTACCCTGCAGTGTTTCTTGATTTCCTCGTGGGCAAACTTGATGGCCTCCAGCATATCCTTTTCGGGTATCTCGTTCATCTCTCCCTCCACCATCATAATATTGTTTTCGGTCGCACCGACAATGATGTCAATATCCGCTTTCTCAAGCTGCTTGAAAGTGGGATTGATCATCAGCTTTCCGTCGACCCTGGCTACCCTTGCTTCAGAAATGGGTCCGTTGAACGGAACATCTGAAACACTCATGGCAGCAGATGCGGCCAGGCCGGCCAGTGCATCAGGCATAATGTCAGCCTCTGCTGAAAAAAGGGTAACATTGACAAAGGTCTCGGCATGGTAATCATCCGGAAAAAGGGGTCTCAGGGCCCTGTCAACAAGCCTTGATATCAATATCTCGTAATCGCCCGGACGGGTTTCTCTTTTAAGAAATCCTCCCGGAAACCTTCCGGCCGCTGCATATTTCTCTTTGTAT
>JAUVKJ010000134.1 GCA_030592145.1 Bacteroides sp. | reverse complement strand
CCCGGATCACCTGGTTGTAAAAATGAACCAGTACAAAAAGTGTATTATGGGTTTCCTGGAGCTTGCGGACATGGTTCATCAGGAAGCCCCGGTCCTTTTGGGATTGCATATCCCCTTTTTCAAGCCAGTAAAGGATTAGCCCGATATACTGTTCAAGCAATTCGGCGGAGCCCGAATAATTATCCGACTCGAATTTTTTTAAGTCCTCCCTCCATTTCATATGAGTTTGCAATTCGAAACGCCGCAAATTAATAATTATTAGTTAATTCTGACAGGCATGACGAGGGTTACTCATAACGAAGTGCTTCGGCCGGGTTGGTGAGGGCGGCGCGGGCAGCCTGGTAGCTGACCGTAATGACAGCTATCAGAAGGGCAACGATGCTTGCCCCGGCGAAGATCCACCAGTCCATACCGCAGCGGTACTCAAAATTCTGCAGGAACACCTTTTTCATGACATACCATGCAGCAGGGCTTGCCAGTAAACAGGAAATGAGCACCAGGATGGTGAACTCCCCTGACAGGAGTAGCATAACGGTGCGGACCCGGGCTCCCATAACCTTCCTGACGCCGATCTCATGGGTACGCTGCTCGGCGGTAAATGAAGCCAGTCCGAACAGTCCCAGGCAGGCGATGATGATGGCCAGTATGGTGAAGTATTTCAGGAGGTTCCCCAGCCTTTCTTCTGTGCGGTACAAGCGGTCAAGGGATTCGTCAACAAAAGTATAGTCGAAAGGATAACCCGGTATGACTTCATTCCAGGTATCTTCAATTCCCTTCATGGTCTTTGAGATATCACCGGGAGCGATGCGGACGACCAGATAGCTGAGCCAATCCACCGGTGCGGTGATCAATACCAGGGGTTCAATTTTTTCCCTTACCGAATGGAAGTGCCAGTCTTTCATCACGCCTATCACCCTTCCATGTATGTTCCAGAAAGAAAAGCGGTGTCCCACAGGATTTTCAACTCCCATGATCCTTGCCACTTTTTCGTTGATCAGAAAGTTGGCTATCGTATCGTGGTACAGATCAGAAGGGTGGTCTTTTGAAAAAGACCGGCCGTGAGCCATTTCTATGCCCATGGCTTCGACATAATCGAAGTCCACAGGATTATATCCGATCAGAACATCCAGTTCGGGATCCTTACCTTCCCAGTTGGCTCCCCCGGAATTGCTTCCTATATAGTGGGGCTGGTGTCCGCTGGCCGATACATTGAGGATCTGTGGGTCTCTCCTTAATTCTTCTTTCAGTGCATGATAGCTTTCCTTGATGTTTCCCCGCATGTTAACGTAGAACAGGTGCTCCCTGTCATACCCCAGGTCCTTGCTTTTCATATAGTTCAATTGCTTGTAAACCACCACGGTTCCGATGATCAGGAAGACCGAGAGGGTGAACTGGATAACGACCAGGATTTTTCGTATTCTCCCGCTTTTCATCCCCGAGCTGAGGTCACCCTTCAGCACTTTGATGGGCCGGAAAGCAGAAAGGTAGAGCGCAGGGTAAATCCCCGATATCAATCCGGCTGCAATGGTTAACAGGATCATGGACAGGATGAAACGGGCGGTGATCAAACTGTTGAAATCCAGATCCTTGCCTGAAACGGTGTTGAATACAGGCAGGATGGATGAGACGATGACCAGGGCAAAAACGAGGCTGATCAAAGCGAGCAGGACAGACTCTCCGAAGAACTGTATGATGATCGCACTTCTGTTTGCACCGGCTGTTTTCCTCAGGCCGATCTCACGGGCCCGGTTAGCGGAGCGGGCGGTGGACAGGTTCATGAAGTTAATGCTGGCGATCAGGAGGACGAACAGGGCAATGGCGGAGAAAATATACACAAAGATAATTGCCCCGGGATCATGTCTGAAGCCAAAGTAGGCATGGAGGTGAATGTCTGTGAAGGGTGCCACCAGGAATTCGGTCGTCGTGCCCTCGTTATGCTGCTTAACGATGCGGGTGAGTTTGTTGTTTACGGTGTCGACTATGGCGTTTTCATGCAGCATAACAAAGGTGCGGATGGAATTATTCCCCCAGGAATCCTGGTACTGACCGGTCTCCCGGAGGTAACTGAAAGGCACGAGTATATCGAATTCCATAATGCTGTTTTTCGGAAGTGGCTCCAGTACCCCGGTCACGGTGAACTCATGCTGGTTGTTCACGGTCAGTACTTTCCCGACAGGGTTTTCCTCTCCGAAATATTTCTCTGCCGTCTCCCCGGTGAGCACAGCTGACCAGGGCTCGTTTAGTACAGTGGAGGGATCTCCCATAAGCAGGGGGAAGGTGAACATGTTGAAAAATATGGAGTCGACGGCCACACATCCCCCCTCGTAAAAGGATTTATCCTCATAGGTAAAGAGCATTCCGCTGGGCCACTGGTAGCGGCAGGCATCCTCGATTTCGGGAATTTCCTCCTTCCAGACGGGACCGCAGGGATAGGGTGTCACATTCACATGGTAAACCTCACCGGAGTAGAACTGGTTCTCCTCGACGCGGTAAAGGCGTTCGGCATGTTCATGAAAGCTGTCGTAGCTCAGCTCGTCCTGTATCCAGAGCAGGATCAGCAGGGCACAGGCAAGCCCGAATGCGAGTCCCATGATATTGATAAGCGAAAAACCTTTCTGCCGGAAGATTGACCGGATGGCTGTGATCAGGTAATTGCGAAACATGGATCTGGGCGGTTTTGGTTCAGGTCATCATAAAGACGACTGAATTTACAAAATATTGCATGCGGATTCTATCCTTAACCAAACATTTACGGCTCGATTTTTGTAAAATGATGATGCAACATTTTAAGAGTATTAGTATTTTTAAGGCAGCCTGATCCTATTTTACCCGTATGAAAAAAACACTGCCTGCGGATTCGGAAATACTGCAATACCTGTATCATGACGGGGGAGTAAGGGGAGAGAAGATTGCCATGCGGTTTCGCTGGCTGCTGGTCGTACTGGTCCTGGCCCTTATCGTCGTAATGTTCCTGAAGGGACAGACCCGGGAAGCCTCCTGGTCGCTGAACGAGAACCTGGGAAGCATGGAGGAACAGGATGCCAGGAGGGCGGTGCGGACCATTCATGATACCAATCGAAGGGGACTCTACCTTCTTGACAACCTGCTGAACTGGACACGGCTGCAAACCGGAAAACTGAGGGTCCATGGAACGGTGATCCCGGTATATGCTGTGGTAAAGAATCTGTTAGACTACTTCGAGGTGCAGAGCCGGGAAAAGAACGTCCGGATCATGATTGATACAGATCCGGCACTGTCGCTCTTTTGCGATGAAGATATGTTCCGCACCATCCTTCGCAACATTGTCTCGAACGCCATGAAGTTCACGCCTGAAGGAGGCAAGGTAAGGATATCCGGGAAGAGTGGGAATGGCTCGACCATGGTTTGCGTCGAAGATACGGGGGTGGGTAAATTCGAATAATGAGTAAGCTGGATCAGAATTTTAACCGGGGATATTTTCCGGAACCTTCCCTTGCGGGGGAAGACGGGCTGCTGGCTGCAGGTGGTACCCTGGAAGTGGAGGTATTGCTTGAGGCCTATTCCAGGGGAATATTTCCCTGGTACTCGGGATCGCCCATCCTGTGGTGGTCGCCTGATCCCAGGATGGTGCTTTTCCCTGATCGTTTCAGGGTTTCCAAAAGTTTCGGACAGACCTTGCGGAAGGGGGTGTTCGAGATCCGGATGGATACGGTTTTTGAAGATGTCATCAGGCATTGTTCACGGCAGTCCAGGCCGGGACAGGAGGGCACCTGGATCACCCCGGAGATGATCGATGCCTACATCCGCCTTCATGAGGAAGGTTTCGCGCATAGTGTTGAATCCTGGAAGGAAGGGGAGCTTGCCGGGGGACTCTACGGGGTGTCGCTGGGAGGGGCCTTTTTCGGGGAGTCCATGTTCCATCTCGAACGGGATGCGTCCAAGGTCGCCTTTTACCACCTGGTGGAGTTTGTAAAGGGGAAGGGATTCGATCTTATAGATGTACAGCAGTCCACCTCCCACCTGAAAAGCCTCGGCGCCGGAGAAATCCCGAGGGAGAGGTTCCTGCAGCTGCTTGCAAAGAGCTTAAAGAAGAAGACCCTGAGGGGGACCTGGGGTTAAAAATAACTCACTGTCTTTATGTTCAGGAACTCTTTCATGCCGATCTCGGAGAGTTCGCGGCCGTAGCCGGAATCCTTGATGCCCCCGAAGGGGAGGCCGGGTTCGGATTTGACCATGCCGTTGACAGCAACGGTACCCGATTCAATGCCGTGCGCCATGCGGTTGGCACGATACCGGTTGCCGGTCCAAATGCTGGCTCCGAGTCCGAACCGGGTATGGTTGGCCATTTCCAGGGCCTCTTTTTCGGTTTTGAAGCTAAAGACGGGTATCACCGGACCAAACAGCTCATCCTCGTTAATGGGGGCGTCGATGGGCAGGCCGGTTACGATGGTGGGTTCAAGGATCAGGCATCCCTCTTTAAGGCGTTTGCCGCCGGTAAGGAGCCTGCCTCCCTGGTCAAGAATGTGCCGTATCTGGTCTTCGAGTTCGAAAAGGAGGTCCTCGCGGGCCAGGGGACCGATCATGGTGTCCGGGTCCATAGGATCACCCATTTTCATGGCTTCCACCTTTGGTTTGAACAAGGCCATAAATGGATCAAAGGCATTCTCTTCAACAATGAACCTTTTGGCTGCAATGCAGCTTTGCCCGTTATTCTGGAAACGGGCCATGATGGCGGTCTCTGCCGCATTGTCAAGGTCCGCATCGGCAAATACAATGTAGGGATCGCTGCCGCCTAACTCGAGCACGGTCTTTTTTCCCAGTGATCCGGCCAGTTCGGCGACCCGGTTACCGGCATAATTGCTCCCTGTAAGTGTGACGCCCCTGACTGCATCATACGCGATCACACGGGAAGCCTGTTCGTAACTTATAAAGAGGTTCTGGAATACGCCTTCCGGCGCGCCTGCTTCGAGTAAAAGCTGCTCCATAGCCTGGGCGCACTGTGGTACATTGGAGGCATGCTTGAGTAATTCCGTATTTCCGGACATGAAGTTGGGGGCCAGGAACCTGAATGTCTGCCAGTATGGGAAGTTCCAGGGCATAATGGCGAAGATGATGCCCAGGGGGTCGTAGCGAACATAGCTTTCCCCGGCCGTCGATTCAAGCCTCACAGGTGCAAGGAAGGATCCGGCTTTTTCTGCATAATACCTGGAAATCCAGGCACATTTTTTGATCTCAGTTCTGGACTGGCTGATGGGTTTGCCCATTTCTCCTGTGATAAGGGAAGCGTGCCTGTCTACATCCTTTTCCAGTTGATCGGCAGCCCGAAAAAGGATAGCGGCACGTTCGGGGACAGGGGTGAGGCTCCATTCCCGGAACCGTTTCTCCGAGAGCTTGAGTTTTTCTTCCAGGGTAATGCCGGAGAGGAATTCAAAGTTTGCCTCTTCTTTGCGGGTGAAGGGATTATAACTGCTGTACGCCATAGGTTTTAGGATTATTATTCATTTTTCAAGTTAATACATTTCACAAAGAAAAACCGCAGGGTTGTGACACAATCCCTGCGGTTTTATCAAATAGCTGAGCGAGTCTGGTTAACGGACGATCATCCGTGCTGTATACACACCCTGGCCGGTTGCCAGTCTCAGTGTATAAACTCCGCTGTCAAGTTTCGATCCATCGTATTCGAGGCGATAGCGGCCG
>JAUVKJ010000185.1 GCA_030592145.1 Bacteroides sp. | reverse complement strand
AAATTCCTGGCAAAACGGATCGGCATGAATGAATCCCTGCTGTCTCAGTATGTCCAGGGCAGGAAAAAACCATCCCCAAAACAAACCCGCAGGATCTTGCTGGGAATTCATGAGATCGGCAGGGAACTGTCAAACCTTCATTTATTCGTTCAATGATTCTCCCGAATGGCGCGAAAGGGGTTAAGGTATAACCGATCCGTTCGCAGGCGCCGACACATAGTCTGGCGACACCAGCGGGTCAGAACCCTGCCTCTCCTTTGGTATGCGCTGACAGATAGTTCTGTGACAGCAGCGGGTCAGAACCCCGCCTCTCCTTTGGTATGCGCTGACAGATAGTTCTGTGACAGCAGTGGGTCTGGATTATCTGGATATGGAGTCGTTTTCGATCCGTTCGTAAGCGCCGATATCCGGACCCAGTTCGCCCAGGCGGGTGTCACCCTTAATATCGACAGGGTAGCGGACCGCAAGATCATACCGGGCTTTATCCTTGGCCGGGGAGAGGGTGTCAAGTTGAAGGTTGTTGTTCGAAACATCCATAAACCGCGGATCATCGAGGTTGATCACATTAACAAAATGCTCCGTGTCTGTAATGTCGAATTCTTCCGGATCCGCCTTAATCAGGCAATGATCGAACAGGTATGGGATCTTGCTTTCGGGGTGTTCATCAAGCACTATTTCGTATTCCTTGTCTCCGTATACAATACAGTTACCGAAATAAGCCTTTTCGATGGGTCTGACATGGATTCGTCCGAAACCATCCTTATAAGAATTGGTCATGGCAAGGGCTGGGGTGGTCCGGTTAGAGAAGGCGCTCCAGTAATTGCCCACCGTGCAATGATAAAACTCGTAACTCCCGCCAATTTCAAGGAAAACAGCCAGTTGTCCGCAACTGGCCACGACTGTATTGCTTGCATGAATGCTGGTGCCCCGTCCCCTGATACCGATGGCTGACATATTTTCTATCCTGCAATTCCTGATTGTCAGGTTTGGCGTGTTCGGGGTAAAAACCGTATCGGCCCATAAACCGATTGTACCGTTCTTAATATTCACGTAATCCAGTTCATTTTCCTTTGTTCCGGGCCAGAAATAGATCAATCCCCACTGTCCCGGTATATCCCTGTACAGGTACTCCAGTCGGTCGCCCTGGATTACGATCGGATTATCCAGGCTGCCTCCGGCTTTCAGTGTTCCCTTGAATACCAGCGCCGCATCCCGGTGCAAATGTATCCTGACCCCTTCTTCAATAGTCAGGGTCTCCAGGGAATCCACAATCAGGTAATCCACGATCAGGTATGGTTTATCGTTTACCCAGGTGGTAGTCCCGATGGTATCCCGCCTGAAAAAATGCACATCCTGTCCCCATGCCACCAGGTTCACATCCTGCAGGTTCCCGTTGGTATTGAATACGATTGAATCGTAAATGACCATTATAGAATCAATATTGTTCGGATCAAGCGTTACCTCCACAAAAATGTACAGGGAATCCTTGGGCGGGATTTCGATGTTTGTCGCCGAGCTTGTGGCATACCCGTCAATGTTCAGCCGGAAAACGGATGACTCACCGCCGGCAAGAACAATCGAGGAGATCTCCAGGGGCTGGTCATAGTTATTGTAGATCCTGAGCTTTCTGGTTGTCGATCCCACCGAAGTAAATATGGTGTCGAAATAGATCGTATCGGTCGAAAATCCCAGCCATGCATCCGGCTCCCTGTAGGTCTCATACCTTTCGCAAGAGTAAATCCCGGACAGTATGGTAAATACGATGAACAAGTATTTGAAAGAAGCTTTCATCTGTTATCGTGTAAAAATAAGATTCACATACCAATTAACGGTCATGTGGGACATAAAGTATAAGTAAAAACCAGAAAATAACCAATAATCTGATCTTCACTTTTGCAATAGAGGATGTTCCCGTCCCGGGGGATTACCCGACCGTGAAACAGAGGATATACAATTTCAAATTATTGTTTAACTTACAAGGGATTCTTCAACCTGTTATTAAACCAAAATGCCGCAATATCTCAAACAGCTTACCAGGCTGCTTGTGATTATTATTCCCCTGGCCAACCTTTGGTCCGCCTCTCATCTGTATGCCCAATCTGACCAGAAATCGGACAGCCTGCTCGGTCTGCTGCATGAAACCATTTCCCGCAAGGAAAAAATAAAAATCCTGAATGAGATTGCGCATGAGCTCCGCCGAAGCCACCCGGATTCTGCCATTTCATTTGCAGAACAGGCACTCCGGCTCAGCATAGAAGAGAATGACAGCCTGGGCATGGCCGATGCATACTTCGAGACAGGGATGGTGCACCGGTACCAGTTTCATATTGATGAGGCGAGGGACTGGCTCCTCAAATCCTATGGGATTTTTCTCAGGCTGGGCTACGATGACAAGGTCGGCCAGACAGCAAACCAGGTCGGGATCACATACGGGATCCAGGGTGCATATGACAGGGCGGGAAAATATTTTAATGAGGGACTCGCAGCCAATCTCCGGACCGGCGATAAAACGAAACAGGCCGAATGCTATAATAACCTCGGGAATGTATTTAAGTACAAGGGCGACTATGTTATGTCTGTTGAGTATTATCAGGAGGCACTCGATATCTATAAGGAACTCGCTGACAGTGCCGGGATAGGCCAGATCTACAATCACCTCGGCATCATCTATGATTACCAGGGGAACTACAGACAATCACTCGAACATTACTTCGATGCTCTCAGAATCCTTGAAAACACGGATGATCTGGAAGACATTGCATCGGTGACCGGTAATATAGGTGTGGCTTATTATTATCTGAAAGATTATAAGAAAGCGCTGGAATATGCCAACAGGCAGCTTACGCTGGAAGAGCAGCTCGGTGATAAAAGGGGACTGGCAATCGTCCTGAATAATATCGGTCAGTATCATGAAAACCTGGGGAATCTCAATGAAGCGCTCGATTACAACCGGCAAAGCCTGGAATATAAAAAGGAACTGGGCCTGCAGGAAGGGATTGCCAGCTCATACCATAACATAGGAAATATATACTCCAAACTTGAAAGGTATCAGGAGGCACTGGAGTATCATGAGACCTCTCTTGGAATGCGCGAAGAGATGGATCATGCTCACGGGATCGCCATGTCACTGGTCAGCACAGCTTCCGTGCACCGCCACATGGGCAATTTTCAGAAAAGCAACAGCCTGGCTCTGAAAGCATTTAAAATGTCTGAAGAACTGGGATCACCCATGTTCCGCCAGGGCGCTTCAAATGTCCTGGCAGATAATTATTCCGATCTTGGCCGGTACCGGGAAGCCTTTTATTATCAGAAAGTCTACCAGGAAACGAGCGACAGCCTTAATTCCGAAGCAAACATAAAAAAGGTCACTCAGCTCGAGATGCAATACGAGTTTGACAAACTGCAGCAGGAGAAAGAGTTCCAGCGCCAGCAGGAAGTACTTGAGTATGAAGGGGAAGTTAAAAGACAGAAAATACTGGCCTGGACTTTCATTGGAGGATTCATCCTTGTGATCGTGATGGGCTTACTCATCTTGCGGGGATATTACCAGAAAAGAAGGGCAAACACGCTCCTGGCCGAACAAAAGGAAGAGATTCAGACTATGAATGATCAATTGCAGGATTCCCTTGGTGAAAAAGAGATATTGCTGAAGGAGATTCATCACAGGGTAAAAAACAACCTTCAGATCATCTCCTCCCTGCTCAGCCTCCAAAGCAGGGATATTTCCGACGAAACCGTCAAGGATGCCGTCAAGGAAGGCCAGAGCAGGGTCAAATCCATGGCACTGATCCACCAGATGCTTTACCAGTCAGAGCAAATCTCAAGAATCCGCTTCGGTGAATACCTCGATCAACTCACATCCTCCCTGGCCTCCATGTACCAGAGCAAATCCGACATTATATGCAAAACCTCAGCAGACGGAATTGACCTTGATATCGATACGGCCATACCATTGGGACTGATCATCAATGAGCTCGTCTCCAATTCGTATAAATACGCTTTCGCGGGAAGGGCATCCGGAAGAATCACAGTCGATCTGCAAAGTGAAGGGGATGCTTACCGGCTGACGGTCTCGGATGACGGGATCGGGATGCCTGAAGAGATCGAGCTGGAAAAGAGCAAATCCCTGGGAATCAGGCTGGTGAATATACTCGTCAGCCAGTTGAACGGCAGGCTGGAACGAGACGATGGACAGGGAACCACCTTTTATATTAATTTTAATGAACCTAATAATCTCAAATGAGCCAGATTAAAATACTGATCGTTGAAGATGAACTGATCATTGCAGAAGACATCAGGCTGCTGCTGGAAGACCTGGGCTACCAGGCTGTAAAACAGATCGCCCGAAGTTACGATGAAGGAATGCGGCTGTTTGAAAGTGAGAAACCCGACCTGGTGCTGGTTGATATTATCCTGGCGGGAGAAAGAGACGGTGTGGATCTGGCTGAATCAATCAGGGAAAAAGCGGATGCGCCGTTAATCTTCCTTACCTCGCATGCTGACAGGTCAACCGTCGACAGGGCCAAGAAGATCAACCCGGATGCCTATATTGTCAAACC
>JAUVKJ010000227.1 GCA_030592145.1 Bacteroides sp. | reverse complement strand
CACTTACGTAAATGGGATATTGAATCGGGATAAAAATGGTGAGCAGGTATAATAACATCCGGTTGGGAGCGGTGCTTGGATTGCTGGCACCCCTGTTGGCTCTTGTCATCATATACATTGTTGCCTTCCGGGGTATGCCCTTTGGTGAATTTCTCGAGTTGCTGACTTCCAGGAGAAAACTCAGTTCCATGATAAGCCTGAGCGTGATCCCCAATCTTCTGCTGTTTTTTATTTTCATCTGGCTGAATTATCTTTATTCGGCCAGGGGTGTCCTGGCATCAACCTTTGTCGTTGCGCTGATTATGGTTATAACTAAATTTCTTATCTGATCCTGATCTCCGAGTTATGAAGTATTATCTGATCGCAGGTGAAGCATCCGGAGACCTTCATGGCAGCAAGCTGATGAAGGGATTGAAAGGATCGGATCCGGGAGCGGAATTCCGCTACTTCGGAGGAGATCTCATGGCTGCAGAGGGAGGGGTTCTTGTGCGGCATTACAGGCAGACGGCCGTAATGGGCGTGGTCAGGGTGATACTAAACCTTCGCAGGATCTCCGGGAATCTGAAATTATGCAAACAGGATATCCTTGATTACAGCCCCGATGCAATCATACTCATTGATTATTCCGGGTTTAATCTCCGAATTGCCAGATGGGCAAAACCCGGGGGATTCAGGGTGATTTATTACATCTCGCCCAAGGTCTGGGTGTGGAACAGTAAACGGGTCTACACCATCAGGGAGAATGTCGACAGGATGTATGTGATCCTTCCCTTCGAGGTGGATTTTTACAGGAAATACGATTATCAGGTTGAATATGTAGGAAATCCTGTGCTTGATTCGGTCGACGAAAGGGCAGCCCGGCCGGAGACGCGAGGGGAATTCCTGGAGAGGAACCGCCTGGATGACAGTCCCATGATCGCCCTTTTGGCCGGCAGCAGAAAGGAGGAGATCAGGCATTGCCTGCCTGAGATGCTGGCTGTTGTGGAGGAATTTCCCCGCTACCGCTTTGTGATTGCCGCTGCCCCCGGCATTTCACCGGATTTCTACAATAAATACATCGGTGAGAAAGATGTCAGCATCGTTTTTGACCAGACCTATGAACTGCTGATGCAGGCAGAAGCTGCAGTAGTTACATCGGGGACCGCCACACTCGAAACCGCCCTTTTCGGAGTGCCGGAGGCCGTAGTCTACAAAATGGAGAAGCTGACCTATACCATCGGAACACGGTTTGTCAAACCTGAATTTTTCAGCCTGGTGAACCTGATCATGGACCGGGAGGTGGTGAAAGAGATCCTTCAGAACAGGGTCCGTGAGCAGATCTCTGCAGAGATGCACAGGATCCTGGAAGACGGTGCGTACAGGCAGAAAATGCTTGATGATTTTAAGGAGATGAGGATACGCCTGGGTAAAGCCGGGACACATCTCAGGCTGGCCGGCCGCATCGTTGAATATTTGAAGGAATCAAAAAAGTCCTGATCATGCGAAAACTGAGAATAGGATACTTAAGCCTGCTGGTTTTCCTGGCATTCCGGACCTTTCCGGTGTTTTCAATTGACCTGGCGGTCAGTCTCTACCATGAGCACCTGTTTCATTCCATATTGTTTACTACTGTGGAAGGGTACTACCGGGTCAGCGGAGATGGGCAGGAACTGGGGATCTGTCAGCCGGGCGCCTCATGGTACATGATCCGGAGGAAGGACTCCCTGTACATAAGGGACCATCATGGAGAATGGTTCCGGATGAAGGAGGTATTAATTGCCGCGGGGGAGGAATCTTCTGTCTTTTCCCTGAAACCCGCCAATCCTGTCCTGGATACAAGGGAGTACCTTGGTGAATTGCGTATCGGGGTTTCCATGAACAGCCTGCAGGTACTAAACATCATCGATCTTGAAAAATATGTCATGGGAGTGGCCGAAACCGAAGCAGGTCCTGGCTGTTCCCTCGAATACTACAAGGTCCAGTCCATTCTCTGCCGGACCTTTGCCCTGAAAAATTTAGAGCGTCACCTGGAAGAAGGATTCCATCTCTGCGACGGAGTGCATTGCCAGGCCTATAAGGGGAGGAATATCTGGAATGACGACGTGGAGACCGGGGCAGAGGTGACCGGTGAACTGGTCATCTGCGATGCCGATTCGGTTCTGATCAACACCGCGTATCATTCGAACAGCGGCGGAGAAACCCGGGGAGCCGGGAAGGTCTGGCTGAAAGAAGAGAGCTACCTGCGCCCGGTGCTCGATCCATTCAGCCTCGGACAGCGAAATGCCAGCTGGGAGAAGAGCATGTTTGTAAGAGACTGGATCTATTACCTTCTCTCCTACGGGATACATTTCCCGGAGGATGCCGACACATCGGGACTGGAGATGCGCCTGAAGCACAGGCAGGAGTTTTACCGTGTTTTTGGGGATTCACTGGCATTTTTCCGGATACGCGAAGATTTTACCCTCCGGTCAGATTTTTTTGACGTTCTGGTTGAGGGTGACAGGATCCGGATGAAAGGAAGGGGCTATGGCCACGGGGTTGGCCTGAGCCAGGAGGGAGCTATGGAAATGGCCCGGCGGAGATACCATTACACGGCCATCCTTAATTTTTATTATCACGGAATCCTTATCATTCCATACTTTGACATAAAACCACTATTTTCGCATTAACCATTTTAACGGGGTATGTTTACATTGTTTGGGAAGGAGATCAGCGCATTTTTCAGTACCCTGACCGGGTATGTTGTGATCCTTGTATTCCTGCTGGCCAATGCCCTGTTCATGTGGGTATTCAAGGGTAACATGAACGTACTTGACAGCGGGTATGCCAACCTGGATACCCTGTTCACCATGGCTCCCTGGATATTCCTCTTTCTTGTCCCCTCCATTACCATGAGGGTCTTTGCCGAGGAAAAAAGAAGCGGAACCCTTGAACTGCTGCTGACACAGCCAATTTCTGAAATGAAGATCGTGCTGGCGAAATATTTTGCTGCTGTGACACTCATCCTGTTCTCCCTTCTTCCGACACTGGTTTTTTATTTTTCCGTGTACAGGCTTGGGAGTCCACCCGGAAACCTCGATTCAGGCGGAATTGCCGGGTCTTACGTGGGACTCTTCTTCCTGGCCGGGGTGTATGCATCGGTGGGAATATTCTCCTCCGCCATCACCGGGAACCAGATTGTTTCATTTATCCTGGCGGTGCTGGTCTCATTTTTTCTCTTTACTGGCTTTGACCTGTTGACTGCCACGGATCTGTTCGGGAACATGGATATCTTTTTACTGAAACTGGGGATCAATGAACATTACCGGTCGATCAGCCGTGGGGTGGTCGATACCAGGGATCTGGTTTATTTTGTGAGTGTGATCGGTATTTTTCTCCTTGGGACCAAAATAGTGCTTCAGGTCAGGAAAAGGGTCCATATTGTTCAGGGGCTTACCATACTGGTGATCATCCTGCTGCTCAATTATACAGGATCTTTTGTTTTCCATCGTTTCGACCTTACCCAGGAGAAGCGGTATTCCGTTACACCCGAGACCCGGCAGGTCCTGAAAGACCTGGATGATGTCATGTATATCAAGGTTTACCTGGATGGCGATCTGCCCGTCGGATTCATGCGTTTGAAAACCGCGATCCGCGAGTTGCTGGATGAGTTCAGGGCCTATGCTCCCCGGAATTTACAATATGAATTTATCGATCCTGCAGCGGATCCGGACACACGCATCCGGAATAATGTATTTACCCGCTTGTATGATGCCGGGATCCAGCCGACCAATGCACAGGTAAGGGCGCAAGACGGAAGTACCTCCCAGAAGATCGTATTCCCCGGTGCCATTATTTCCTACCGGGAAACCGGGGTTCCCGT
>JAUVKJ010000304.1 GCA_030592145.1 Bacteroides sp. | reverse complement strand
TGTCGGTTTTTGATTTTATTGAAAAAACGGAGTTCGAAAGTTTTAACGAAACCTGGGAAGGGGTAACCAGGGGAATTCCATACCAGGGGCAACTGAAAAGCTTTACCAAACATGATGATGAAAAGTGGCTCAGGGTAAGCTATACGGCTGTGAATGATATGTATGGGGAAGTGGCCAAGGTGATTTGCCTTGCCACCGATATCACCAATGAGAAGATGATGGAGCTGGAGAGCAGGAAATATACCGGCCAGATGAAAGTCCAGGAAGACAAACTTAAACTGGCAGGCGTGGAATTGAAGAAAAAACTGGAACAGAGCAAAATTGACCTGGAGAGCCAGTACCGGCTTATTACCCTTGAACGGAACCGGATGACAAAAACTCTTATGGATGACATGGATCTCATCCTGACCTTCGACCAATCCTCAAGAATTCTTTTACTAAACCACAGTGCCGAAAGGTTTTTTGGTGTCAGTGCAGCCAATGCCGTGGGACATAACGTCAAGTCCCTTTTCCCGGGCGAGAACGAAGATTACGATTCGTTTATCCTAAGCCTTTTCGATCCAAATGCAATTAAAATCACCGGCGAGAAGAAGAAAGTGAGCATCCCTGATAAAAACAGCAAGATGCACACTGCCGAGATCCACCTGTCCATGGCAGAACAAAAGGATGAAGTAAGCTACACTGCATTTATTTCCCTCCTCTAATCCCCAGGCATAACGAATCTTTACAACATTCGGAAGGTCTCAGTGAAGTATCCGGAATTCCTTAAATCCCTGGAGACAGGACTCTGTACGTACCACATCGTCCACACGGCCAAACCCCGGTCCCCTGCGGAACCAGTCCAGGAACAATCCCAGGTTAAGTTCTTCGCCTTCTGCTTCAATGTATACGGAACCGTCTGTCTCGTTCCTTACAAATCCACAGATCTTGTACGATTGTGCCGCTTTCAGGGCTGAATAACGGAAACCTACGCCCTGTACACTACCCCTTACTCGGATATTCAAATGCTTCATGCCGGATATTGACTTTCTCAATACAAATTTATAATATTAAGCATGCAATTTATGGATATAGTTTTCACGGTCTTCCATACCTGCCTGATCCTGTTCAACCTTTTTGGGTGGATCTGGAAAAAAACCCGCCGGCTAAACCTGATCTGCCTGCTGTTGACGGCTGGCTCCTGGCTGATACTCGGAATTTTTTACGGACTCGGATATTGTCCCCTGACCGACTGGCATTTCAATATCCTTGAGCGGCTCGGACATACGGACCTGCCTTTATCCTATATCAGTTTCCTGGTTGCCCGCCTGACCGGTCTGCACCCGGAACAGGGCCTTGTCGATGCTGCAACTACATGGGGATTGATCCTTGCCCTGATGGCCAGCCTTTACCTGAATTTCAAGAATTGGTTCCGCCCGGCGTCCAGCCGGTCGGATGGGGATACATCCACCGGTCAGGAATGAGAACCCGCCATTTTTTGCTGCTTCATAAGGGTAATGACACTCCCCGTCAGCAACCATATGGTCAGTACAAGAATAATGATTGACATGATTACCAGGACATTGTCCTCGCGTGACCAGAAATAGAACAGGTTCTTTACCATTGCCCAGATCGTTACGATAAGGACAAGGATCATCGGAATCAAGGTGATCAGAATGTTTTTTTTCTTCTGGTAAAGATATACGGTAACAATTCCCAGGGCCAGGGCCGCGAGCAACTGGTTCAGGGTTCCGAACAGCGGCCAGAGAATCAGGGCTCCCGTCGCTCCGGGCTTGATAAATGCCATGAACATGGCAGCCATCACCACAAACGCGGTGGCTACATACCTGTTATTGATTGGTTTTTTAATAAACCCTTCCTTATCCCTGAAAATCTCCTGGAGAGACAGACGTTGTATCCTGGCTGCAGAATCCAGGGTTGTATTGGCAAAACTGACAATGAAAACGGCAATCATGCTTTTTCCTATGAGAGGTGGGATACCGAAACTCTGGAACAGGTTGGAAGCTCCGATCACGAACGCTTCGAGTTTGGCATCAATACCGCTGAAAGCAGCCCATGATGAATATTGTTGCCTGAATGCATCTATACCTGTGTACCATTGTCCTTCCTTCTCAAAACCCATTCCCAGTCCACCTGCCACAGCCATGATCACCAGAACGGCCAGAAAACTCTCCAGGAGCATGCCTCCGTATCCTATGAAAAGTGTGTCTTTTTCCCGGTCTACTTGTTTCACCGTGGTTCCTGAGCTGGCGAGTGAATGAAATCCGCTGATCGCTCCGCAGGCTATGGTAATGAACAGGACCGGCATAAGAGAGGGGACATCGGATCCTTCCGCGAACGCGGCCTGGTTAATTGCAGGGGCTGAGATTACCGGGTGAGCAACAATAAGTCCCACGATAATCAGTACGATGGCCACCAGCAGCTGGTGTGAATTGATATAATCGCGTGGCTGCAGAAGTTTCTGAACGGGAACGGTGGAAGCAAAGAATACGTACACGAAAAGAACCAGGCACCAGGAAACCACCGGAGATCCTGCAATGGGTGGTAAACGGACAGGCAGGTAAACACCGATGATCACGGTAATATACATCAGAATCACGGCAATAATGGAAAACAGCAGGTCATTCCTGCCCTTTCGGATCATCCATCCCAGCCAGACGGCAATGGGTATCTGCATCCATACGGGGAAAACGGCTTCCGGGTAAAGATCGAACAGTACCCCGACGATCATTGCAAAGACAGACAGTACAATGAACAGGAGAAACTGCATAAGGAACTGGAAGGGATATCTTGTTCCCGGTCCGATCAGGTTACCGGTCAGGTCGCCGATGGTCTTTCCCTGGTTACGGGCCGAGACCACCATGGTGGAGAAATCATGAACTGCCCCCATGAAAATGGATCCGAGAAAAACCCAGATGAATGCCGGTACCCATCCCCAGATAATCCCGATTGCCGGTCCCACGATAGGTCCCAATCCGGCGATGGTGGTAAAATGATGCCCGAAAATAATGTGCATTTTGGTGGGAACATAATCCACCCCGTCTCTGAATTCATGTGATGGC
>JAUVKJ010000239.1 GCA_030592145.1 Bacteroides sp. | reverse complement strand
TGGCATCGGTGAATATTGCCGGTTTTTATGAATGGTATTCAAATTCTCTGGCCACCCGGATTGCAAACATACCCTCCTTATTGTCAGTAAATACGACTTCATCTTCCTGGGCGGTCAGCTGGGTAATCCTGTCGATGGTACGGGTATACTCATCCCCGCTGAATTCAAAGATGGTTTTTTCCTGCAGAAGCGTATGCCATGTTCCGTCTTCCAGCGGCACCTGCCAGTCCGCCGCTATCTCAAGTATGCCTACATCCTCCCGGCTCTCAGCCCGCTTAACGCCCCGGTGAAGCACCCTGCCATATCCTGCTTTCTTTTCTTCAGGGATGGCACTGGAGTTATTCCAGAAATCATACCCGTTGACATCCCCGAAGTTGAACCATATCCCAACATGATGAGGATGGTCCGTCCTCTCCCCTTCCCTTGGTTCGAGCGGAAATCCGCGGGTAATAATGGTTCCTTCTACCGTCCTTACCGGAAACAGCACAGGTTTTTCCAGGTCAGAGGGGTAGATATAGGAAGTAAAAATATCCCCGTCAATGTACACATCAACCTTCTGCTTCTCACGGTAATCAACCAGGATGACCCCCTTTTTCAGGGAAGACGCGGATTCTTCCTCTGCCGGAGCAGGTTTCTTTCCCGTTTTGCAGGCAGAAACCACTACAATGGCTGACATTAGTACGATAAGATTGAGACGAAAACTTTTTGATCTGTTTTTATGTTTCATCTGTTTATTTAAATTGATTTTCACTTATCTGATATATCTTACCCCCTGTCTGCCCCGGTCTCTGCCGGGAAATCGGGCCAGCCCTCGCCTGCCCTGATGAAGATCAGGGGCGGCAGGCCAGGGTCCGGGTTAAGCTGTGTTAATATTTGAAGACCTGGTTCCCGGCCATTACCTCCTGTGTCTTTTCATCGAAGGTGACACGTTTTCCCGTCCTCAGGGCTGCCGTTGTCATGATCACGGCTATGGCATGCTGGTAACCAGCTTCCACGGGCGCATTTGGTTTTTCCTTGCTGCGCAGGCATTCCAACCAGTTCCTCATATGTGCCGAAGTCATATTATCCACTCCGGTATTTGCTGCCGTCTCAACATATACCGTCGGTAGCTTGTATTCCTCAAGCAGGAAAGGTTCCATGCCCATTGCGGAGGCATGTCTTTCGGTCAGGCCACCGTCTGAATTTACCAGGTTTTCTGAAAGGTTCATGGTGCCTCCATTGGAAAAGTACAGTTCCTTCGTTCCTCCTGCGGAATTATGCTGGCGGGATGTGTAAAGCACCTGGAAACCGGTGCCGGGATCGTCCGGGGGACCATAATCAAATGCCGCTGTAATGGTATCGAAGCTCTTCCTTCCGTCCTTCCAGGCATAGATCCCGCCGTTGGCCGAGCAGGACCTGGGGTGTCCGAGTCCGGTGAACCAGTGAACCGTATCGATCTGGTGGCACATCCACTGTCCTGGTATGCCGCTGGAATATGGCCAGAACAACCTGTACTCAAGGTACTTGCGCGGATCCCATTCCTCATAGGGCCGGTTCATCAGGTAGCGTTTCCAGTCCGTGTCTTCCTTTTTGATGGAAGCACAAAGATCAGGCCTTCTCCAGCGCCCGGGCTGATTGACGTTCCAGCACATTTCTACCATTGTGATATCGCCGAATTTCCCGGAACTCAAATATTCTGCTGCGGCCTGGTAATTGGGACCGCTCCGGCGCTGCGAACCTATCTGTACGATCTTACCCGTTTTCTTCACGGCCTTGAGTCCCGCGCGCGCATCTTCCATAGATTCGGCAAAAGGTTTCTCAACGTAGGCATCACAGCCGGATTCGACAGCCTCAACGGTATGAAGGGCATGCTGAAAATCTGCCGTGCTTATGATCACTGCGTCCAGATTATACTTTTCATAAAGCTCCTCGTTGTTCCTTGCCAGGTCAACTTTTACTCCTTTTTCGGCCATGAAGGCCTTTCCTTCTTCCCTCCTTCGGTTCCAGATATCGGAAATGGCCACGATCTCGCAGTTCATTGCTTCCTGGTGTGCCAGGAAGGCAGGGATCAGGGATCCTCTGGCCCGGTTTGAGAATCCGACGAGTCCAACCCGGATTTTGTCATTGGCCCCTTTTACCCGGGCAAAGCTCCGGGCACTCATGGCGAGTCCGCCGGCATACATTCCGGCTGCCCCAATGGCAGTTTTTTTAATAAAATTTCTTCTGGTGTCTTTACTCATGATTATTGATTATTTGTGTTCTGTTTATGGATTGAGTTTCTTTATCCTGATGTTTTTGAAAGCTACATTATCACCATGCTCCTGCAGCAGGATATGTCCGGATTCAGCCTCTCCAAAGCGGTTCCACTTCTTGTACTTGCTGATCTCAACAAGGGCCCGGTATTCTTCCGATCTGCGTTCGTATTCAATTACTTTCTGACCGTTCAGCCAGTGCTGTACCGTACTGCCACTGGAAACAATCCTGGCCATGTTCCATTGTCCCGGTTCCCGGACCCTTTTATTACCCGCCGGTATTAGGTCATAAAGGGAGGCCAGTGTACGGTTCCCGTCCCGTCCCTGTTTGGCATCCCCGTGCTTATCATCATCCAATAGCTGGTATTCCAGTCCAATGGCCGAGCCGGTGGACTTCTCCATTTCCGTAACATAGTATTTCATGCCGCTGTTGGCTCCCGGTGTAAGTTTGAAGTCGATACGGAAATCGAAATCAGAATATTTTTCAATGGTTACTATATCTCCTGCTTTCTGTGATTCCCCGGCTCCTTCGGCATGCAATTCAAGGATCCCGTCCACTACCTTCCAGCCGGAACCCGGAAAGTTTTCCTTATGAGCGCCCCTCCATTTTTCGGTACTGATGCCATCGAAAAGCAGTTCCCATCCGTTCTCTTTCTCTGCAGCGGTAAGCTGATTGGTAAGCAATACTTCCTTTACAGGAACGGGATATTCTCCCCGGAACCTGTATTTTTCCAGGTCTTCGTACATGATCCGGATATCTTTCCATTTGACTTCGATTCCTTCCGTCCATGGTTTTTTATTTACGTTAATGCTGTGCACCTGGAAGGCAATGAAACCGGATGCATCGGCGTCATCCGCCAGGTTGGCACACATCTCCCCGTTGATCCATGTTATGATTGAATTACCGATGGCCTCAACCCGGTAATGGTTCCATTCGTGATTTTTGAAAGCCGCCCGTCCGGGTTCATTTTCCGATAGGTCGTTGAGCCATCCGCGGCGGGCCTCATCGTAGATTCCGGCACTGTAGGCCCTGGGGGTTGGGTCGATTTCCACCTGGTAGCCGTGAACACGTCCGTTCATGTAAGCATGGCTTCGTATCTGGACACCTGAATTCAGGGCAGTATCTACCAGCACTTTAAATTCAAGGATGAAATCCCCGTACAATTTCCGGGTACACATGAAGCTGTTTCCGGTATTTGCCACTGTGGTTCCAATTATGGTTCCATCCTCGACCCTGTAGAGGGCTTCCCCTCCGAGCTGTTCAAATTCAGAAAGATCTGCAGCATTAAAGAGCGGGGTCCAACTGCCCTGGTCTTGTGCGCAGCAGGATAACAGAATTGCCAGGACTGGCATACTAATTAGGGTAATGCTTCGTGATAACATTTTAAATAGTTTTGGCTATGGTACTAAATTAATTGGATTTGCTGTCCAGTTTATTTGCTTTTTGATCCGGCA
>JAUVKJ010000055.1 GCA_030592145.1 Bacteroides sp. | reverse complement strand
CGAGGAGGATGCGAAGAAAATACCTGCTTCTTTCAATTTAGACTAAATAAACGCTAAAGATAGAAATTATTATAATACGCTCCCGCGAAAAACCTCCACCCAGTGTTTGGCTTTTACCCCTGTCGCATCCGAAATCTGGTGGCGGCAGCTGAACCCGCAGGCTACCAAGCCGGTTTCTGCCTCCTTTTTGCGGATGGCCGGGAAGAGGCGGTCTTCACCCACCTTCATAGACAGTTCATAGTGTTCCTTTTCGTATCCGAAGGAACCTGCCATCCCACAGCAACCCGAATCGAGGACTTCCACTTCCAGGCCGGGGATCCTGCTGAGTACTCTTTCCATGGCAGTGGTCCCATACAATGATTTCTGGTGACAATGCCCGTGGATCATCAGTTTATTGAAGCTGGAACTAAATTCAGTATTACATCTCCCGGCTTTGATCTCATTTTCCAGGAATACGTCGATCATCATGACATTTTTCCTGATGCTGTTTCCGAGTTCTTCGTTATCGATCAGGTCGGGCAGGTCGTCGGTCAGTGCGGAGGCACAGCCCGGCTCACAGACCACGACTTGAAGTCCATCGTCGATGAATTTTTTCAGATTCAAAAGGGTTTTCTCACCTTCCTTCTTTGCCTTTTTCAGGAAACCATGGGAAATGCTGGGGCGCTGGCAGCAACCCGCCTTCGCCAGGATGACCTCGTAACCGCATGATTCAAGAAGTTCAACGGCGGAGATGCCGACACTGGTTTCGTGGTAATTCATGTAGGTATCATCAAAGAGTACAACCCTCTTTGTTTGCTGTCTGCAGGCTCCGGGCCTGTTATCATACCACCTGTGCAGAGTTGTTTTTGCATACGATGGAAGAATGCGGCGGCTGTCAACCCCGGCCATCCACTGCAGGGTTCTTCGAAAGAGCATTGTTTTCTGGATCCCGTTGACGATGGGTGCCTTCCAGCCTGACATTCTTTTCGCCATGGTTGTAGAGCCTGAAACAAATTTATCTCTCAGGCTTGTGCCGTTTTTCTCCCTGTACTTTTGCAGGAACTCGCCCTTCAGTTTCGCCATGTCCACATGGCTGGGGCATTCCGATTTGCAGCCTTTGCAGGAAAGGCAGAGATCCATGATTTCGAATAACTCCGGACTGTCCATCCCGTCGGTTCCCATCTGCCCGGTCATCGCAAGACGCAGGGCGTTGGCCCTTCCCCTGGTGGAGTGTTCCTCATCACGCGTGGCGCGATAGGACGGGCACATTAATCCCACAAGGTTCTGCCGGCAGGCACCCACACCCGCACACATTTCAACGGCAGCGGCAAAACTCCCGTCCTCCCTGTAATTGTATTCCGTGGAGATATCCGGGATCCTGTAGTCCGGACCGTAGCGCAGGTTCGTGTCCATCGGATCGGGATCGACGATGACCCCGGGGTTCATAAGCCCTGCAGGGTCGAACAGTTTTTTAACCTCCTTGATTGCACCGTAAAGTTTCGGTCCGAAGTATTCTTCCAGGAAAGGACTCCGGGTGCGTCCGTCGCCATGTTCGCCGCTGATGGAACCGCCGTATTTTTTGACCAGGTCAAAGGAATACCTGGCAATGGCCTTCATCTTGTCTATATCCGCCTGCTCCTTCAGGTTCAGCATTGGCCTTACATGGATTAGTCCCACGCTGGCATGTGCATACATGATGACAGGCACATCCCTCTCCTTGCAGAATTTCAGAACCAGGTCGATGTATTCGGGCAGGTTTTCGATCGGGATGGATGCATCTTCTATAAAAGCAATGGGTTTGCGGTCTCCTTTGATGCCCGTCATGATTCCCAGCCCATTCTTCCTGACAGCCCAGACCTTGTCCTGTTCTTCGGTTTCAGACAGTATGGGCCATGCAAAGCCCTTTTTCTGTTTCTTCAGGTCGGCGACAAGGGCTTCCGCCTTTTTCATGACTTCCTGTTCGGAATTACCGAAGAATTCAACCACAAGTATACCCTTCGGATCTCCTTCGATCCAGCCGCACAGGGGGGCAATACTGAAATTATTTCTCGCCAGCACGACCAGGTCTTCGTCCAGAATCTCAACCGCAGAGGGCCTGTGTTCCAGGATGGGGGCAACCGAGCCGATGCACTCAATCAGGTCGGCAAAATGCACGGTACAGAGGATTTTGTGGGAAGGCAAGGGTTCCAGGTTAAGCTTTGCGTTAAGCACCACCCCCAGAGTCCCCTCAGAACCTGTGATCAGGTCAGAGAGATTCCAATTGTCTGTATTTACAAAAGAATCCAGGTTATAACCCTGTACCCGGCGCATGACCTTTGGATAAGCCTTTATGATCTCATCCTGGTTCTCATCAATGATCTTCCTGAAACCGGCGATCAGTTCGAATTCCCTGCTGTTTAATTTTTCAGGTTTCTGCTGGTATTCTAAAATCGGGAATTCCTTGAAATTAAGGACCGTACCATCCGGCAGCAGGGTCCTGGTCTCAAGCACATGGTCCCGGGTGATGCCATAAACGAGACTTTTGGCGCCCGAGGAATTATTCCCGATCATTCCGCCGATGGTTGCACGGCTGCCGGTAGCAGGGTCAGGTGCGAAATGAAGGCCGTATTTTTTGAGAAAAGAATTCAGTTCATCAAGTACAATTCCCGGTTGAACCCTTACCCATTTGTCTTTCACGTTTACTTCAAGGACCTGGTTCATGTATTTTGAAAAATCGATGACCAGTGAGCGACCTGCAGCCTGTCCCCCCAGGCTGGTGCCTGCTCCCCGGGGCAATATGCTCAGGTCATATTTAAGGGCAGTCCTTACAGCCGAGATAACATCCTTTTCATCCCGTGGCAACACCACGGCAACCGGCATGATCTGGTATATGCTTGAGTCCGTAGCATAAATTCCCAGCGTGAAATTGTCGAATGAAACCTCCCCTTTAACAACTTCCCTGAGTTCAAGTTCCAGTTGTTTTAGTCGTGATTCTTCCATGTAGTTATGATGAATCGGCCCTGCGTTTCGACCATACAATCATCCACACACCCAATACAACGAAGGGGATGCTGAGCCATTGTCCCATGTTAAGGGCCATGCCCGATTCGAAGGCCACCTGATCTTCCTTGATGAATTCGATCATGAAACGCATGCCGAATACCAGCATCAGGAACAATCCGAAAAGGATACCCGGACGAGGTTTTCCGTCGGTCTTGATATAAATCCAGAACAGCAATAAAAAGACCAGGAAGTAGATCAGGGCCTCATAGATCTGGGTGGGGTGTTTGGGAACGACTTCCAGGTTGCGGATAAACACGAACCCCCAGGGAAGGGTGGTTTCTACTCCGTAAATCTCGGAGTTCATCAGGTTTCCCAGGCGTATGAATGCCCCTGCCAGGGCGACAATCACTGCGATCCGGTCGAGGACCCAGATGAAAGGTTTTTTGTATTTCCGGACGAAAAGCCAGAGTGCGATAAGGATGCCAATGCCAGCACCATGGCTTGCGAGTCCCCCGCGCCAGATTTTCAGGATCTCTACCGGGTTACTGAGATAATAATCCGGTTCATAAAAAAGGCAGTGTCCAATACGGGCCCCGATAATGGTTCCCAGTGCCATGTAAATGGTCAGCTTGTCAAGAAGTTCAATGGGTAATTCTTCCTTTTTACGGAATTTTAAAAAGATCAGGTACCCGAAGAAAAACCCGGAGGCAAACAGCAGACCGTACCAGCGTACTGCAAAATTGCCGATCCGGAATATCTCGGGATTCATATCCCAGTTTATTGCACCAAAAATCATAACAGTTCGTTTATATATCGCGGATAAAAAGTATAAATTTGCTCAGGCAACCATATTAAGGCATTAAATATAATCAAAGTTGAAGAGATTCTTTCATATCCTCATTTCCTTTTTCCTTCTGCTCTTCCTGTCCACCTGTGCAAAAATCGGATCGCCTGCGGGCGGACCAAAGGATAAAACTCCACCCCGTGTGGAAAAATCCAAACCCCTGAACAGGACGGTTCGTTTTGACGGAAACAAGATCGAGATCACTTTTAATGAATTTATCAAGACCAATACAATAAGCCAGGAGTTGGTTATATCTCCCCCGCTTGAGGAAAGGCCCGGGATACGCCTGAGGGGAAAGACCCTGATCATCGAATGGGAAGAAGAACTTCACGACAGCACCACATATACTTTAAGTTTCGGAGAATCCATCAATGACCTTAACGAGGGCAACATCCTGAAGAATTTTGAATTTGTCTTTTCAACAGGCGACCACCTGGATTCCCTGGGCATTATCGGAACGGTGCTTCAGGCATTTGACCTGAGCCCCCCGGAGGAACCCATTTTCCTGATGTTGTATGAAAACCTGAGCGATTCGGCCCCCCTTCTGGATATCCCTGACTATGTGGGTAAATCTGACAGCAAAGGCGCCTTCCTGATCAATAATGTCAGGCCTGCGACATACCGTCTTTTTGCCCTGCAGGACCTGAACCGGAATTATAAATACGATGTTCCGGAAGAATTCATCGGCTTCCTCGATTCAGCCATTAATCTGACTCCCGAGCTGTTCAAACCGTCACCTGAGGAAATCGCCGCACCCGGCTCCCTGCCGAGCAGGTGGCAGGATTCTATCTGGCTGGCCGGGCTTCCGGATTCACTCAGAACGGTCGCAGCACTTGATTCTATCTGGCTGGCAGATTCCCTGATGATGTCGGGGACGGATACAATCGGTTTCGGCATGCCCGATTCGGTACTGATCGAAGGGGATGACTCCCTCACCCTGGCCGATCTGGCACCCTGGAGTATTTTTGTGGACGTCTTAATTTTCCAGGAAGACAACATATCTCAGTACCTTATCGACAATACCCGTAAAGACAGGCGTAAACTGAGTATGTATTTCAACCGCAGGGTAATCGATACTGTAATCCTGGAACCTTTTGATTTTGAACCCTCCGGGGACTGGTACCTGTTCGAGGAGCATGTTATGAACGACACCTTTGTGTATTGGCTGACCGACTCCCTTGTTTACAAAAGGGACAGCCTGAACATGCTTGCCACTTACCAGGTCACGGATTCACTGCTGAATTATATCCCTTTCCATGATACCCTGAAGTTCAATTTCAGGGAGCCTTCCAAAAAGACCGTGCGCAGGAAAAAGAAGCAGGACAAGTCTGAAAAAGAAGAAAAATTGTCCATATCGGTAGATATCAAGAGCGGACAGGAACATGACCTGTACAGGCCGCTTACATTCGAGATACAGCACCCCGTTTCCATGGTCGATACCTCCCGCATCTCCCTGGTCAGGCTTGAAGACAGCCTTGAGATCCCGGTGCCTTACTCCCTTGTCCACGACAACGTGAAGCTGAGAAGATACTTCCTGAAGGTTGACTGGGAAGGACTTGCCACTTATAAACTGGATGCATTCCCTCATGCCTTTACCGACATTTATGGACTTACCCACGATACCATGTCTGTTAAGATCAGGGTCCGTGATCCGGAGTATTACAGCAGGATACTTCTGAACCTTACCGGGGTCAGGGGACAAAAAATTATCCAGGTACTGGACAACAAGGGTAATTCCGTACGCCAGAAGCTTACCAGTTCTGATGGACTTGTTGAGTTCGACTATATGCCGCCGTCGAGTTTTACTTTAAAACTCATACACGACCGCAATGGAAACGGGAAATGGGACACGGGGGATTACCTGGAACACAGTCAGCCTGAGGCGGTCGAGTTCCGCCCCGGCGAAATCAAAATCCGTTCGAACTTCGATATGGAGTTAAACTGGGAATTGGAGGTTCCGGAAGAACCGGACACAACGGACCTTGACTAATCCAGTATCTCCTTACAGATGAGACCGGCAGCCCCCAGTACGGCAGCATTGGCCTTCGTTAGTCCAGAGGGAAGGATCTTTACCTTATCGCGGAAAACATTAAACAAGTTTTTTTCCATGTATGCCTTGGCCGGTTTGAAAATATGATCGCCTGCTTTTGCTAGTCCCCCCAATAAAAAGATCGCCTCCGGACTAAAAAGGGCTACTACATCCGCAAGGCTTTTACCCAGAATCCTCCCGGTCACATCAAAAGCCTTCAGGGCAATGCGGTCTCCCCTGTCTGCTGCCTTGGATATGTTTTTCGCGGTAAGTTTATCAAAAGGAATCTTTCTGAGTTCGCTCTCCTCTGTCCGTCTTGCAAGCAGTTCGTATACCGTACGTTTTATTCCGGTGGCGGAAACATAGGTTTCCAGGCATCCTTTTCTTCCACAGCCGCAATGCCGGCCGTCTTCATGAACGATTACATGGCCCAGCTCCCCGGCAAAACCGTCGTGCCCGTAAACCACCTCTCCGTTAACCACGATCCCACTGCCTAGTCCCGTACCAAGCGTGATCACAATAAAATTCTTCATATTCCTGGCACTTCCGTATATCATCTCGCCAAGGGCGGCTGCATTGGCATCGTTGGTAATGGCTATGGGAACGCTGAAACGGGAGCCAAGCAGGTTGGCGAAGGGAATCACCCCTTTCCAGTTCAGGTTCGGGGCATATTCAATGGACCCGCTGTAGTAGTTACTATTGGGAGCCCCCACACCTATTCCCTGCAGCTCCACTTTTTCTCCTGACTCCTCAAGCAGCTTCCGGATGGATCCGGCAAGCTGGTCGAGATACCCTTCAATATCCATATGAGCATCCGTGGAAATGGAGTCATCTGCATAGACTTTTCCCTCCCTGTCCACAATGCCGAATTTGGTAAAGGTACCGCCTACATCAATGCCTGCAACTACTTTTTTCATCTTTTTGCCTATTCAGTTATACGGGAAAGTAAAAATAATAAATAATAGTAGTAAATATTTCATAAATTAGCTAAATCATCAACAAGCATCGTCATGAAGAACATTGTCGTCCCAATTGATTTCTCTGAGGATTCTCTGAAGGGAATTGATCTTGCCCTGCTTTTCTCTGCAAAGCATAAAACCAATATCCAGCTGGTATATGTTCAGAAGAAAAGCTCGGATTACAACAGCCCGGGGCATTTCGAGGAGGAAAAAGAATGGGCTAATAAACAATTCGAAAATATCATTTCCCAATACGCACCAAAACTCAAGAATGATTCCACACTCAAGTATATAATCAAATCCGGGAAAATCTACAAGGAGATCGTCGGCCAGGTGGAATCCTACCAGGAGGCCATGGTCGCTGCCTCTACCCACGGGGCTTCGGGATTCGAGGAATTTTTCATGGGAAGCAACGCCTTTAAAATTCTTTCAGCCACGGAAAAGCCGGTTCTGACTACGCGGACGGGGAATATTCCGAAAAAAATAAGCAAAATTGTCATGCCCATCGATGTAACCATTGATACCCGGCAGAAGGTGCCGTTTACCGCCGCACTTTCCAAACTTTTCGATGCGGAAGTCCACATCATCACCATAACTTCATCCAGGGGCAAGCGGATCACCGATCGCCTGAGCGCCTACGCCAAACAATCTGCCGGCTATTTTAAAGCAAGGGATGTCAATTATAAAATCAAGACTCTCTACGGGGAAAATGTGATTGACCTGGTCGCGATCTATGCAGATTCCGTGGACGCGGATATGATCACCATCATGAAGGAACAATCGAAAAGCCTGACCTTCATGGGCAACCTTACTCATCAGTTGCTTAACCGTGCCACAATACCGGTGGTGACCCTGTCTAACAGGGAAACCCATATTATGACCGGATTCAGTACCTTTGGGTCTTAGTCACGGGATGCGGGTAGTTGCGGTATAATCCGCATCCCCTAAACGCTCTGTTCTTCCAGCAATTCCTTGCGGAAAATATTGGATGCTTTCCTTTGCCATATTCCCCTGGGAATCATTCGTGAAACAAAGATAATTACCCGGTTTACGAATCCAGGGACTACTACCAGTTTGCCTTTTAACATTTTATCTACAGCTATTGCGGCAATTTCCTCTGCTTCCATGATCACGAAGCGTTTTGTCAGCCTGCCATGGGAATCAATTCTGTTATGGGTGCCTGTGTTGGTACGCACGCCGTTGGGATTTACCACCGTTATACTGACCTGGCTTCCACGTAACTCTTCGTTCAGTGCACGTGAAAAAATCAGTACAAATGCCTTGGAGGCCGAGTACACACTTTTATAGGCAATGGGATAATAGGCAGACATGCTGCCAGTGTTCAGTATATATGCCCGGGGATGCGTTTTTAGTTCCGGGAGGACTAAACGGGTCAGCAGGACAAGAGCACGTACATTCACCAGTATGCGTTCATCGCTGTATTCAAGGGTGGAAGTCTCAAACTTTACCGTACCCGCTACTCCCGCATTATTCATCAGAACATTTACCGCGTATCCCTCACGCCGGCACCAGTCCAGTACCTTTTGCGGAGCTTCCGGGGCCCGGAGGTCTATCTGCAGGGTTTCCACCCTGACGGAAAATTCTTCCCTTATCTCGCGGGATGCATTGTCCAGTTCAGCTTCATGTCTGGCCACCAGCAGAAGGTTCATGCCACGGCCGGCACATTCCCTGGCAAGGGCTTTCCCAATCCCCAAGCTTCCCCCGGTAATAAGTGTATACATTATTTCCTTATCCATTCGATCGTCTTTTTTAATCCTTCCTCGAAAGATGCCGGCCGGTACCCAAGTTCCTTCCTCGCCTTATTGCAGGAAACTTCCCAGTTGTGGTTGTATCGCCGAACAAAAGCCGGAGTAATGGGGGGAGTCCGGCCCGTCAACCAGGCAATGCCCAGGAATCCCCGGGCGATGATCATCATCAAT
>JAUVKJ010000321.1 GCA_030592145.1 Bacteroides sp. | reverse complement strand
AAGGACTGGTTAATATCGCGAACAAGTATCTGTATGCCACCGAAAAGGCTGCTGTTCTCTACCGGCATATCGCAGAAAAAAAAGGTGATCTGGTACCGGAAGTTTCGATGGATGAAGTATCAGAACCTCAGTCCCCCGTCGAACTGTTTTTCATCCTCGGCATGCTGGCCCGGGAAAACCTTCCCCTGCAGACCATCGCACCAAAGTTTACAGGAAGGTTCAACAAGGGAGTGGATTACCAGGGTGATATACTACAATTTGAAAAGGAATTTGAAGAAGACCTGCTCGTCATTGACTTTGCCATCAAGGAATTCGGACTGCCTGAGAACCTGAAGTTGAGTGTTCATTCAGGATCCGACAAATTCAGCATCTATCCCATCATCGGAAAACTCATAAAACGATACGATAAGGGCATCCATGTAAAAACCGCAGGTACTACCTGGCTCGAAGAGATTATCGGGCTGGCCGCTGCCGGGGGCGACGCACTCGGTCTGGCCAAGAAGATATACCGCAAGGCATTTGAAAAGCAGGAAGCCCTCTGTGCGCCTTATGCAGCAGTGATCGATATTGATCCTGATGGCTTGCCTTCTCCCGGTGAGGTGGACGCCTGGGAAAACGAGAAATTCACCGGCAGCCTCAGGCATATACCCGGCCATCCGGATTATAACTCAAATTTCAGACAATTGATCCACGTCGGGTATAAGGTGGCTGCAGAAATGGGAGATGAGTATTATACTGCCCTTGCTAAAAATGCAGAAATCATAGCTCAGAATGTTGAAGAAAACATATTTGACAGGCACCTGAGAAGGCTTTTCGGTCTGGAATTATTAGATTTGTAAAACTACCCTTCCGGGGAAGGGAAAAGAATAATAGCCATGAAAAAATTCCTTGACGAAAATTTCCTGCTGGAATCGAAAACAGCAGAGATCCTGTATCACGAGCATGCGAAAGAACTGCCCATCATTGATTACCATTGCCACCTGCCTCCGGACGAGATAGCGGCAGACAGGCAGTTTGAGAACCTGACGCAGATCTGGCTTGTAGGGGATCATTACAAATGGAGTGCCATGCGGGCAAACGGGATTCCCGAGCATTACATTACCGGTCCCGCCCCGGATGATGAAAAATTCCTGAAATGGGCGGAAACGGTCCCGAATACACTGAGAAATCCACTCTATCACTGGACTCATATGGAACTAAAACGGCCGTTCGGGATTGAAAGGATCCTGAATGCTGACACCGCCGCGGGTATCTACGAAGAAGCAAACGCCATGCTGCAGACCGAAGGCTTCAGCACCCGGAACATCTTGAGAAAGATGAAGGTAGAGGTGGTATGCACCACCGATGATCCGGTCGATTCCCTTGAAAACCACCGAAAGGTAAAGGAAGATGGCTTCGAGATAAAAATGTTCCCGGCATGGAGGCCGGACAAGGCGATGGCCGTTGAGAACAGCCATAAGTTCAATGTCTACATCGACACCCTCGCAGAAGCTGCCGGTATAGAGATCGGGACATTCAATGACCTGCTCGATGCCCTGCAAAGAAGACATGATTTCTTCCACGAGAACGGCTGCCGGCTTTCAGACCATGGCATTGAGACATTTTATGCAGAAGAATATACACAGGCGGACCTGGAGAGTATTTTTCTGAAGGTACGCTCCAGGAAAAAGCTGACTCATGATGAAATCCTGAAATTCAAATCGGGCATGCTGGTGATCTTTGCCATGATGGACCATGACAAAGGATGGACCCAGCAATTCCACATCGGTGTCATAAGGAATATCAACTCGCGGATGCATGAGCTTTTGGGACCGGATACCGGCTATGATTCCATCGGTGATTTTGAGGTTGCACGCCCCATGTCAAAACTCTTCGACAGGCTGGAATTAATGGAAAAGCTGTGCAAAACGATTGTTTATAATATAAATCCACGCGACAATGAACTGATCGCAACCATTCTCTATAGTTTTAACGACGGTAGTATTCCGGGTAAAATGCAGTTCGGCTCCGGGTGGTGGTTCCTTGACCAGAAAGACGGCATGGAAAAGCAGATGAACGCCCTGTCTAATATGGGACTCCTGAGTAGATTCGTTGGTATGCTGACCGATTCAAGGAGTTTCCTCTCCTTCCCCCGCCATGAATATTTCCGCAGGATCCTTTGCAACCTGATCGGGAATGACGCAGAGAACGGGCTCCTGCCGGCCGACATGGACCTGCTCGGCAACCTGGTGGAGGATATTTCATACCGGAATGCAAGAGAGTACTTCGGTTTTCTTGAATGAGTGACTATCCCGGCTGTCAGCAATACAAGCATCCTCAGTGTCAAAAGTCCCACTATCCTCTCATATCAAGACGGATAATACATAATCATTTCAGGCTTGTTCCCTGATAAAACATCTACCTACCTCAGCATATCGGAAAAAATTGCCTAACTTAATTCCTCCTATTAACCCGTTATAAGCAAGCTATAAAACATAATAAATACATATAAATATGAATAAAACTTATAAGCTAACTAAAGCTGACAAAGAAGAACTAAATATAGCAAAATCGTTATTAGAAAATCCTGGAATTGCAGCCAAAATCACTAATTTTATTGGAAAACCAATTGAGAAAGGATTTGAAATATTACCAACTAATTGGCATGACAAAATAGGAGATATTACAACTAAAACATTGCTTAAAATCGCCGAAGGTACATTATTAACAATGAAAGACGTTTCAACGGAAAACCCTTCTAATATTTGGCACAAATTAGGTGTAGCAGCTTCAGGTGGTGTTGGCGGATTTTTCGGGCTACCAGCGTTAGTAATTGAATTACCGATATCAACTTCGATTATGTTGCGCTCTATTACAGATATAGCAAGATCTCAAGGAGAAAAAAT
>JAUVKJ010000335.1 GCA_030592145.1 Bacteroides sp. | reverse complement strand
ACAAATGTTTATTACCCGGACACTATGTGCTTCGGAATACACCGGGAAATCAGTCTTCAAGGATCTTTTTTTCCACCTGGTAATAAACACCCCGGTCGCGGAGGTAGTCGATCACATGAGAAAAATTACCGGGTTCCTGACCGACGTATTCCGGCGGAGAAACACCCTTGCGGTTAAATTTACCCTTAAGCAGGAGATCTGCTACTGCAGTACAGGTATAACCGGTCGTCCGGGCCATGGATATGGTATCGGTTTCCAGGTCGTATTCGTCATACAGCTCATAAGTGTATTCCACCTTTTCGCTCTTTTCTACTCCTATGATAATGATCTTCATTACTGTAAGATCGCCTTCCCCTTCCTGTAATTTCCATTTCGGGAACAATATTTTTGAAGTAAAATCAATGGGTCGGATCTTTTTCCCGTCCAGGGTAATTTCATCATAGGAGAAAACCCCGGTTTCCCTTAATACTTTAATGTATTCCGTGGTTCCGGGATAGCGAAGGGTTTTTTCTAGCATGTTTGGAATATCCATGGTGGAAAGCAATGACCGCAAACCATCCGAATTCCATGCTTCCAGTGTTCCAATGGTCGGGAAATCCATCAGTTCCAGGTCAGACAGGGCTTCCCTGGTGATTATATGAGAATTTTCTATGTACCGGGCCGGACGGGTGTATTCCTCGATAACGTCGATGGGAGAGAAGACCGCCTTGTATTCGTAGGGCCATTCCCTGACCAGTGGAAGTCCCCCGACATAACAACGAAAACTATCCACCTTCATTTGCTTGCTGTGATGTCCCAGGATAAGGTTGCCCATCCCGGGTGCCACACCGCAATCGACAACCGCGCTGACCCCCTGTTTACGGGCAAGCTCATCCAGTTGAAGAAAATCTTCCGGCATAAAGGAGATATCGACCATATTTATACCTGCAGAAACAATGTCTTTTAATGCCTGGAAACCCATAAATCCCGGAAGGGCGCCTATAACAAGGTCAAAATCCGAGACCTGGTCGGTAATTTCCCCGGGAACACTGAGATCTGCCTGCCGTGGGCTTACCCCGTTCTCCTTCAGGCGGGGGAACGCTTCGGTATTGATATCAATGGCCGTGGTTTCGTATTGCTTTGCCAGGTCAATGGCGATAGCACTGCCTACGAGTCCAGTGCCAAGAACTATTATTTTACTCATGTGAGTTATTTGCTGTAAAGTTTAAATTTGCAATTTAATTATGCAAATTTGGACTTTTTTGCCATCTTTCGGTTTCCTGATCAATAACTAATTACACGAATAATGGAAGGATTTCATTTGCTTGACTGGATTGTTCTCGGAGCATTCATCCTGGCACTGGTCGGTATCATCGTCTGGGTCAGCCGTATGAAGGAGGATACTTCATCTGATTATTTTCTGGCCGGCAGGGATGCCACCTGGATTGTGATCGGGGCATCCATATTTGCCTCCAACATCGGGTCTGAACACCTTGTGGGACTGGCAGGTGCCGGGGCTTCCAGCGGGATGGCTATGGCGCACTGGGAAATGCATGGCTGGCTGATCCTCGTACTTGGCTGGCTTTTTGTCCCCTTCTATGCACGGAGCGGCGTGTTCACCATGCCGGAATTCCTGGAAAGAAGGTATAATTCTGCCTCCCGTTCACTGCTGTCGATCATTTCCCTGGTCTCTTATATACTGACCAAGGTGGCCGTAACGGTTTATGCCGGAGGTGTGGTCTTCAAGCAGGTATTCGGGATCGATACCCTCTGGGGGATCGACTTTTTCTGGTTTGGCGCAATCGGGCTGGTGGTGATTACAGGGATCTATACGGTGATCGGGGGAATGAAATCCGTTCTCTATACCTCGGTGTTGCAGACGCCTGTACTGCTGATTGGTTCCATCACCATCGTTATCGTCGGACTTAGTAAAGTGGGTGGCTGGGGAGAGCTACAGGCAATCTGTAGTGGAAACTTGACCGAACACGGAGATTCAATGATGAGCCTGATCCGCTCGCCTAAAGACACCGAATTTCCGTGGACAGGTGTGATCCTGGGATCCGCCATCATCGGATTCTGGTACTGGTGCACGGACCAGTACATCGTTCAGCGAGTACTTTCCGGACGTAACCAGACCCAGTCAAGGCGGGGGGCCATCTTCGGAGCCTACCTTAAGCTTCTCCCGGTCTTCATCTTCCTGATACCGGGGATGATCGCCTATGCCCTGAATGAGAAGGGCCTGCTGGACCTGACCGATTCAGATTCGGCCTTCCCGCTTCTGGTAACCGAACTTTTGCCAATCGGGCTGAAAGGTGTTGTTGTCGGTGGACTCCTGGCTGCGCTTATGAGTTCTCTGGCTGCCCTGTTCAACTCCTCCGCGGCATTGTTCACGGTTGATTTTTATAAAAAATACAAACCCCAGGCCTCAGAGAAACAACTTGTTTATGTAGGCAGGATTGTCACCATCGTTGTCGTGGTCCTGGGAATCGCCTGGATACCCGTAATGAAAGGGATCGGGAAAGTCCTCTATGAATACCTTCAGGATGTTCAGTCCCTTCTCGCCCCGGGCATTGCCTCGGTATTTCTTCTCGGGGTGTTCTGGAGACGGGCAACCCCTGCTGCCGGGTTTGCAGGACTGGCAACAGGATTCGTACTCGGGATGACACGCCTGGCATTCAACATTTTTGCAGATTCCGTTCCGGAGGATACCT
>JAUVKJ010000077.1 GCA_030592145.1 Bacteroides sp. | reverse complement strand
TGCCGGTGAGCGGCCAGGGAACGGGCCTGGGAAATGAATTGCGGGGGACTCACAATCACGTAGTTTTTGGCCCTCAGGGCATGCAGGTTCTGGTTGGATACCGTACCGACATCATCTCCCTCCGTTATGGGTGTTAATATAGAACCTGATTCCGGTTCAAAGACAATGAATTCTTTGAGTTCTTCAGTTGGGCTAGTAAATCTCAGGGTATTATCCTGAAGTACAGTTTGCATGCGAACAGGCCGGAGAGGATCAGTAATGTTCCATACCTCGGCGGTTGAAGAAGCACCCTTAATGATGAATTCGGTTATCCTTCCTGCACCCACGCTCAGCCTGTCCCGGAAATTATTCATAATACCGGAAGGAGCATACAGTTCTATTCGTCCATTCAGGGTAATGTAGTTCAGCCAGGCTTCGGCAGAAGGTGCATTTTTAATATACCGCAGGGTAATATCGATCTCATCGGAGGATGGCAGGAAGGTGTAGGTATCCGATGCAGCTTTGGCATGCGGCTGGGTATATGACCCAATGGAGGTTCCCTGCATTACCAGGCTTCCCAGGAGATTTCCGTTCGCACGCACCTGCATGCTGGTCTGGACCGAAGCACGTCCGACAGCCTCGACCCTGATCCTGACATCTTCTCCGCTTACTGTTGTTCCTAAAGATAAAGGAAAGGATTGTTCTGTAACAATATCAAAATGTTCTCCATACCATTCCCTGCCCGATCTGATAAGATTAATATCTTCAATTTCATGGTGACGGAGAACATCGAAGGTTGTGGTGGTATAGTTTGCCGGGGAGGAGGGCGACTGGAAATTCCGGACTGTCAAACCAGTCCCAAGATCCGAGGTAAGAAAATAATAGGTCCCATCCGAATAATCGTGCAGTACCTTGCTGTAAAAGTCATCGGATTCATCATACTTCCAGACATCCGGAGGCTGCCCGTAAAAAAATATCTTATCGCCTGTGTTGACAATGGCATTTTCAACCAGGTCGTCATGCCTTGGATCCTTGTTCTGCATAGAGAGCATTCCGCCACCGTTCCCGTAAACCCTTACATTTGCCGGATCTTCAATACCAATCTGTTGTAGCTGCTCATAGCTGAGTGAATAGATGCCATCCGTCACCACCCTGATTTTAACCCATTTACCACTTGCCAGAACGGAGCGGTCTGAATATTCCCGGGTTAAAGCCGGACTACTCTTTACGGTGCGGGCTGATGGGATGAGTGCAAGGTCAAACCCGGTAAGCATCTCAACACGGCCTGTTCGGGAATTCCTGCGGAGTGGAATAAAGCTGACCTGGAGATGATTTTCCTTTCTCAGGCTTGATATCCGGCTTGAGACAGTGATTTGCGAAGGAAGGTCTTCCAGGTTTTTTATATCTCTGATCAATTCATAATCAGCCTCTTGGAAAATTGGATTCTCAATGCGGACCTCGTATTCGAAATTATTTTCTATTTTTAATAATTCATAATAATTTGGTAATAAAGTATTTAGCTCATAGCTGGCGTGCCGGAAGTGGAAAACAGCCATATCATGGTTCCCGATGCGTACCTGCTGGATGGGTGTCCACTGAATGCTGCGCTTCCCTGTGATCTGCTGGCCTGTCAACCGCCCGGGCAGAAGAAGGATTATGAAGATCAGGAGGATAATACGAATGAAGCGGATAAAAAGCATGGGCAAAAAAATATGACTAAAAATACAACGTTAATGAAATATAAAGTATATTTTCAGTTTTTAACGCACATCAGAATTGTTTATTGCAGGCGGAGAATATAAATATTTGTTAAAAGGTCTTATCATCATAGCCTTCCACTTACAGGTGCAGGCACAGGATCCCTATTTTTCACAATTTTTCAACAGCCTGCTGTATCTGAATCCCGCCTATGCCGGTTCAGCCCATCAACCCAGGATTTCAGCGTCATACAGGAACCAGATGCCTGCCCTCGGATCTCCTTATGTAAGTTATAATGCTTCTTACGATCAGCCCGTCAAGCTACTTCATGGAGGTCTTGGCATCAATGTAATGAACGATGTTCAGGGACCTGCCCTGAACCACATAAGTGCGGATGTGATGTATTCCTATTTCCTGGCGGTAAATCCGGAGCTGATGGTCAATGCAGGATTCCAGGCATCCTATTGCCACCGCTTCCTGCGGAGGGCTGAACTGGTCCTGCCGGACGAGGTTTCCGGTAACCCATCACAGGAAACATGGGGAGATATGAATAAGGGGTATCCTGATTTTGCGATCGGGTTTGTAGCTTTTACCCGTACTGCATATGCCGGAGTTTCCATGCACCATCTGACAAGGCCGGACCTTTCCATGTCAGAATCCGCCCGGCAGTCACTGCCCAGGAAACTGACCGTTCACGGGGGGATCTACCTGTCGCTCTACGAGAGAAGGCTGGGGAGAGAGGCCCTGAAGCTGAATCCCAGCCTGGTATACCTGCACCAGGCCGGTTTCCGGCAGGCGAATTATGGCCTCGATGTCATTTATAAAAGTCTTTATGCGGGTGTATGGTTCCGGCACAGCCTTGATTTTGCAATGAATGCATTCATTATTCACCTGGGCTATGATCATGAATATTTCAGATTCGGGTATTCACATGATTTCAATGTCTATAATCCATGGCGAAACATGCCAAATATGGGGGCACATGAGTTGACTTTTTTACTGAAACTTGAGTATAAAAAGGGTCCGAGGGACAGATTCAGGACAATAAAGAGTCCCAAAATATAGTTATTTTTGGTACAGAGCGTGTATTTTCAATGAAAAATTAAACTATATTTGAATATTCAGAAATAGCCAAAACAAAAAAAGCCATGACTAATAAGGTAAAATTTCTTCCTTTCCTGCTGACTATCCTTATGCTTTTTGCATCCTGTGGAGATAAAGATCTTACACAAACAGGCAAAGGGTCAACCACCACCGGCTGGGATTACAATGATCCGGATTGGGGTGGATTTGAGGTAAACGAGGCATACGAGCAGGAGACGGGTCCCGGCCTGGTTTTTATTGAAGGCGGTTCGTTTGCTATGGGACGGGTGGAACAGGATGTTCTGTACGACTGGAACAATAGTCCCCGCAGGGTGACACTAACCTCTTTTTATATGGATGAAACCGAAGTCAGGAATGTTGACTACCTGGAATATATGTACTGGATCGGCAGGGTATTCTCCGATATGAGGGATGTTATGCGGCGGGCACTGCCCGATACCCTCGTCTGGTTAGACCCAATGGCTTACAACGAACCATATGTTGAGTATTATCTGCGCCATCCTGCCTACAGCCAGTATCCTATCGTCGGCGTCAGCCATTTACAGGCAAGGGATTATGCCCTCTGGCGTACGGACAGGGTGAATGAAAAGGTATTGATCGATGAGGGGATTCTTCTGATGGATCCCGCCGGTCAGCAGGGTGCCGAACATTTTAACACCGATGCTTACCTGGCCGGACAATACATCGGGCTCGTAGGGGAAAATCTTCCCAGCCTGAGGCCTACCAATCCTGCCGAGGGTGGTGGCGATGTTGGATCTGATCCCAGCGGCGAAGGAAGGGCCGTAAGGATGGAAGACGGTCTGATCTTCCCGAAATACAGGCTTCCAACCGAAGCTGAGTGGGAATTTGCCGCACTGGGGCATATTGGAAATACCTATGAAGAAAGGCTATGGGAAAGAAGGATCTATCCCTGGAACGGCCACACGGTACGCATGCACCCGGATGAATCAAGGTCACACACCGGTGAGATGAGAGCTAATTTCGTGAGGGGCCGGGGCGATTATATGGGTATGGCCGGAGACCTCAATGACAATGCTGCCATTACTGCACCTGTTTTCTCCTTCTGGCCCAATGATTACGGTCTGTACTGCATGGCAGGCAACGTAAATGAATGGGTCCAGGATGTTTACAGGCCTTTGTCAAGCATGGATGTCAGCGGTTTCAGGCCCTTTCGCGGCAATGTCTTCAAGACGCTTGAACGCGACCAGACCGGTGCAATTGTTCCCAAGGACAGGTATGGAAACCTGGCAAAAAGGGAACTGAATGCATCGGATGTTAAGGAATACACACAGAATTACCGTCAGGCGGACTACCGTGATTTCAATGACGGAGACTTCAATTCAAGCATATACTTCAGAGATGAGGAAACAGATTCGCTGACCACCGCATCCAAGTCCATGTACTCCCAGTACCAGCAGGATGTAACTTCCCTGATCAACAACCGTGCAAGGGTTTTCAAAGGCGGGTCATGGAAAGACCGTGCATACTGGCTGAGTCCGGGTGCCAGGAGGTTTCTTGATGAGCAGGCAGCCCGTGATGACCTCGGCTTCCGTTGCGCCATGACCAGGGTTGGAAGTCCCGGGGGAATGTAGTATCCACAGAAAGATAAAAAAAGAAGGCCGCCTCAAATGAGACGGCCTTCTTTTTTTATCTTTACAGCTAAATGGATATCTCCGGCTTATATCATTTATACACCCGGCATCCGCATATAGTAACGGATTCACGCCGAACCGTGAAAGATTCAATCTTTTTTGGCCTTCGTGGTGAACGTTTTAACGGGAGTCTTTTTGCCGGGAAGGCACTGGAGAACGCTTCCTGTTATGCCGTGGTAGATGATCCGAAAGTAGTTGAAGATGAGCGATATATACTTGTTGAGGATAGCCTGCTGACGCTGCAGGAATTATCTGCATACCACCGCGACAGGCTCAGTATCCCCATTATTGCAATTACCGGTTCAAACGGTAAAACCACTACGAAGGAACTTACTGCCGAAATTCTGTCCCCGCAGTATATGGTGAAAGCCACAAGCGGGAACCTGAATAACCATATCGGGGTACCGCTTACGCTACTTGAGATGGACTCTGCAACGGAAGTTGGCATTGTAGAGATGGGGGCGAACCACCCGGGTGAGATTGCCCTGCTTTGCAGACTGGCACGCCCGGATTACGGGCTCATCACCAACATAGGGCAGGCCCACCTTGAAGGATTCGGGAACATGGAAGGGGTGAAAAAGGCGAAGGGAGAACTTTATAAGCATCTGGGGGAGAGCGGTGGACTCATATTCTGTAATGGAGGGGACAGGGTTTTGCAAGAAATGCTCGCCGGTATCAATGCCGGCGTAAGCTATTACGGCGAGTCGGAGGATGCTGTATGTAGCGGAGAAATACTTTCGGCAGATCCTTTTCTGACCCTGCGGCTGAGCTTCCGGGACATGGAAACCGTGGAAGAAATGGAAGTGAACACCCAGCTGGTGGGCGGTTATAATCTTGAAAACATCCTTGCAGCTGTTGCCATCGGACTTCACTTTCGGATCCGTACAGATGATATTCGTAATGCACTCGAGGGCTGGTCAACTGAAAACAACCGCTCCCAGCGGGTTGAAACAGGTAAGAATGTTCTGATCATGGATGCCTACAATGCCAATCCCAGCAGCATGATGGCGGCCCTTGAGAATTTCAGCCTGCAGGATCACCCCCGCAAGGTACTTGTACTGGGAGATATGCTTGAATTGGGAGAGAATGAGATAAGGGCCCATAGGGAGATACTTGAACATATCCTGGAGATGGACTGCGGGGAGGTTTTCCTGGTGGGACCTGTTTTTTCAGCCCTGCAGGTACCCGGGAATATTATGGTTTTCCCATCTGTCGATAAGCTGGACCACTGGCTCGGAAGGCATCCTTTAGCCGACAGGCTGATCCTTCTGAAAGGATCCAGGGGAATAGGTCTGGAGCGCCTTAAACACAGACTTTAAATCAAAAACGTATTTCAGGAATGGAAAATATCCGGGATTGAAGGAATGCTGGGCTTCGGATCCAGGTACTTCGACAAGGTGGCAAGCATGACATTGGGATGGACCGGCTTAAGTAAAAACTCCTCGCAGTTCAGCTTTTTCATCAGGTGTTTGTATTCGGGCTGGTTCAGCGCCGAATATGCAATAATCGGTAATTCCGCCCGGTACTTGCGGATCAGGCGCGTAGCCTCTATCCCGTTCATCTCCGGCATCCTTATGTCCATGATTATAACCTGGATATCCGGATGTTCAATACATGCAGCAAAAGCCTCCGTGCCATTGTAGGCAGGGTATATGTTTATACCGGTTGGCTTCAGTATTGCGTTAATAAGGATGTGAGCTGACAGATCATCATCAGCAAGTAAGATGGAACGGTTTTTCCAGTCCGGCATCAAGGGTGTTCTGGTTTTAGCGACAAAGAAATTCAGTCCGAATCTAAGATACTAAAAAAATTTCCAACGAAAAAACAACATAATATAACAGAATGCACCGGGCACCGGCCGGTATCAGAAATCCAGTTCCCCGAAGTGTTTTTTACCCCTGAGAAAGAAATTATAAACAATGCTTTTGCTGTACATTTCAGGATGCACCGCCGGTTCGCAAAGATCCAGGTTCTGCCTCCTCAGCCTTTTGATGGAACGGATATGCCATAGAAGAAAAAAATGTGCCTTTATCACAGCGGAGAAATTCCGGAACTCGAACCTTGCCATGAACTGCACCATGGAGATGTAATCCAGGATCAATCTTGGGAAGAGTACCCGGAACATGCTTGATGATGGAAGGTTCTTGCAAAGGAGAATAATGTTGTTTCTGAAATTCAGGTAGGTTTTTTTGTGGTCGTTCACGGGCAGGGTCCCTCCGCCAACGTGAAAAACGGTTGACTCATAACAGAATTGCACCCGGTACCCCATACTCTTGATTCTCCAGCAAAGGTCGATTTCCTCCATATGGGCAAAGAAAAAGGGATCGAGTCCGCCCGCCTTTTTGTAAAGATCCGATCGGATCATCAGGCAGGCCCCGGATGCCCAGAGAACATCCATGTTGTTGTCGAACTGGCCCTTGTCGTTTTCCAGGACATTAAATATCCTCCCCCTGCAGAAGGGATAACCGAATTTATCCAGGAAACCGCCTGCAGCCCCGGCGTGCTCAAATGCTTCTTTACGGTGCCATGAACGTATTTTTGGTCCGCAGGCACCAAGCCGGGAATTTTCTGAAAGAGCCCTGTACATGGGTTCAAGCCAGTTTTCCGACACTTCGACGTCTGAATTCAGCAGCACGTAGTAGGGGACTTCTATCTGCTCAAGCGAGCGGTTGTAACCTTCCGCAAAGCCGAAGTTTTGGCCAAGTTCAAGAATATTTACCGATGGAAAATCCCTGCGCAGTAAATCGAGGGAGGCGTCTGTGGATCCGTTATCGGCCACCCATATCCCGGCGATTCCTGGATCTGTATACCGGATCAGCGGGGGAAGGAACCGTTTCAGGAAATCAAAACCGTTCCAGTTCAATATCACTACTGCAACTTCAGCCAATGTTTGAAAGATGAGAGCCTAAAAATACTATAAAATATCATATTTGAGGGTCAGCTGTTTTCCAATTCAGCCAATTTTCTCGCAGTATGCTTCCAGCGGCGATGGGTCCACAGCCAATATTCGGGATTTTTACGGATGACTGCTTCCATGGTCCGGATGAATTTTTCCGTGATCTCATTTTCCC
>JAUVKJ010000071.1 GCA_030592145.1 Bacteroides sp. | reverse complement strand
GCCTCATGGGTACCGTAATAATACAGATTGGTACCCATACCGATCAGGAAAAGGGTAATAGCCGTTACCCCCGGCGAAAAATACCGGGCCAGTAATTTCCATAAAAAATAAAATCCGAATCCCAGGTAAAACAGCGCGCTGAATACCAGGAAAAACTGATAGACCGACTGGAAACCATCACGGGGTTCTCCGAAAACAGGAGCCAGTGCATGGGCCGCAAAAAAAAACGGGGCATACAGGTATGACAATCCCATGGAGGTGATGATTACTTTCTTTCCTTTATCGGTTTTCTGAAACCAGAATTTATTATCGTTCACAAACCCGGGACTTTCCGTAAAGTCAAGGCTGAGATCATGATAAATGAATACCGCCGGCAGGTAGGCATAATAGGAAATGACATCCCATTTAATTACCCCGCGAATGGGTCCGTCATCCTGTTTCCAGTTCCGGTGAGTGAAATTGGTAAGGCAATAGAAAAAAAGCAGAAATATAATTACCAGCCTGGGGGCATTCCGGAGGCTGAAGATCGCCCCGGATTTATTTTCTGACATAACAATCAGGGATTTGTCCGTGCCCGTAAAGATAATGAAAAGCTTAACAGAGATCCTGAGATCCTGAAACAAGTTCAGGATGACTGTAACGGATGACAACGGTCAGAACTGGAAGTAAATGAATGGTTGCAGGTCGGAGGTCTGGGACTGGTAGATCAGGAAGACCAGGATCACGATTATGATCACCTTCACCCAGTGCGGAATGCGGATAAACAAATTCATATAGCTGTCTTTCCAGCGTGAAGGCCACCAGTGGAGTATATATCCGAATATCATAATACTGAAGACCAGCTTATAAGACAGAAGCACTTCCGGCACTACCCTCAGATCCATACTGTGCCATAGCTGGAAAAACATGGCCCTGACCCGGTCCATGTCATCGGCCCGGAACCATATGCGTGTAAAAGTAATGAAATTGAAGGTCAGGAAGATCTTCCATGCATGTACAAAAATGTTCTTTCTGTTTTCGTATGGACTGATCTTCTTCCAGAATTTATAGACAAGAAGGCCTATCCCGTTCAATCCTCCCCAGATAATGAACTTCATGTCTGCTCCATGCCACAGGCCGCCCAGGAGCATGGTGACCATCAGGTTGATGTTCGTTCTCAGTTTTCCCTTCCGGTTTCCGCCTATGGGAATATAAAGGTAGTCCTTAAGCCATGAGGAAAGGGACATATGCCAGCGTCTCCAGAAATCGCCCAGATTCTCTGCCTTGTAAGGTGAATTGAAATTCCGGGGAAGCCTGAATCCGAAAAACAGGGCCACCCCTATGGCGATATCCGTGTAGCCTGAAAAATCACAATAGACCTGGAGGGAATAGCCGTACAGGGCCATAAGGTTCTCAAAACCGGTGTAAAGTGTGGGTATATCAAAGACCCGGTCAATGAAATTTACAGCAATATAGTCGCCCAGCACCATCTTCTTAAACAAACCCTTCATGATCATCCAGAGCGCAAATCCGAACTCCTGCCTGGTAAGGGAATACTTGGCATACAACTGGGGCACAAATTCGGAGGCCCTCACTATGGGCCCCGCTACAAGCTGGGGGAAAAAAGAAACATAGAACCCGAAATCGATGATGTTCCTGACCGGCTGGCATTTCCCCCGGTATACATCTACTGCATAACTTATGGTCTGGAAGGTAAAGAAGGATATTCCCACGGGCAGTAATATTACGGAAGCGTCAAAATGGGATCCGCTGACCTGGTTGGCCCAGAGGGCAAGGTAATTGACTGCCTCCAGGTCGGTATTGAAAACCCTGTTGAATGCATCCGTAAAGAAGTAGGCGTATTTAAAATAAGAAAGCACACCCAGGTTAATGATCACACTGAGTGTCACCATCACTTTCTTCCATGCCTTTGACCTGAACCGGTATATTCCCAGCCCGATCAGGTAATCCGAGATAGTGGAGAAAACCAGCAAAAGAAAAAAGAAGCCGCTGGTTTTATAATAAAAAAACAAGCTGATGATAAACAGGTAGGAATTCCTCATACCACGCTGCTTGTATATGATGGAATAGACTGCCAGGGTTACCAGCAGGAATCCCCAGAAATATAGCCTGGTAAACAGCAGGGGAGCATCCTGGTTGTAAAAGAATATGTCTGCTAAAAAGGATCTAACGGACTGAGCTGACATAGCTGTTGTAATCGTGTATTAAAGCATTGTAAAACATTTCGGCAAGTACCCGGGCCCCACGTTCGTTGAAATGGACAAAATCGGAGGTAGCCAGGGGAGGCTGGGCAAAGACCCAGCTCGGCATCGAATTCCGGCCACCCATGGCGCTGTACATGTCCCAGAAGGCGCAATCAGACCGGAATGCCGCATTTCTCAATGCATCCCTGATGTTTTCCAGGTTCGGATAAGTTACAAACTGATCTTTCTCTTTCATGGACATGTCAGCCACCCCGATGACAATGATTGACAGATCCGGGACCAGGGTTTTCAGCCTTGTCAGCTCCCTGTAGAACCACTTTTCATAATAGGTGTAATTATCAGAAATATAAGGTACGACATTGCCGCCAAACTGGAGAAGCAACAGTTTGACATTCAGGCTGTCATACATCTGTTTTAAAAGCTCTCCGTCCATTTTGCTGAATACCAGTCCCGCGCTCCCCCGCATGGGAACATTATCCACGCTCAACCCATAGTCATGATCAAGAGCGATCCCGTAAAAATCAGGGCTGCAGGTTGTCTTGAACTGAAAGCTTAGTTGCTCCGGGGATTCTTCGAATGCCCAGGACTTGATCTGCAATCCTTCTGAAGCCTCCAGGAAGTCCGCATCATGTAATTCCCCGTCGGTATACACCTCGAAATAAACCGGTTGGGTGGCATTCCCATAATAAATCCGGCAGCTTTTGAACATCCGTGTCAGGTAGTAGGTCCGCAGGGATTGCTCAAATGTGATCCATGCCTCGTAGGTATGCGTGTCGGTATCCAGGCTGTCAGGATAGGGTGAAAAGCGGGCAAAACATCCGAGCGCTCCGTACCGGTTGTGCTCCAGGGTACTGTCTGTCTTGCCGAAAGCGGTATAGCGTTGCCAGTTGCCGGATGCGGTATGGCGCAGTGACAACTGGTATCCATAAAGCTGCACCAGGGGCTGGATCCCGATGCCTGATCCGCCGAACTGGTCCTGGAGCTTATAACGGATAAAAGAGGTCATACGGTCGCCTTCGATCTGGGAATCCCCGTAATGCATGATCCTGAGCTTGTTCCCTGATCTGTTCACCCGGCGCATTTTCCGGAAAAAAGGGTAGAGCAGGGTACTGTCACCCTCGGGATACTCAATGGGATGTATCAAGCCTTTGAGGCTGTCTTCATTTGCCCGCAAAGTATCCCGTACTGCAGCTTCTTCAGGAGTCTTTTCAAGCATTGCCAGGTAGGCCGAATCACTGATTGTCACGCTACTGCTAAGGATCCCCGATATATCTGCATAATGAACGCTGTCCGCACCAAGGATCTCTTCCATGGTAAGGAATTGAAGGGTGACGTGCTCCCTGATCCTTATCCCCTCTTTCGGAAAAACGATGGAAATAAGAAAAAGGATGGCCAGTACGGAAAAAACAAATGCCAGAATTCTTGGTGGTTGCACAACGTTTATCCTTTGGGCTTGATCCTGATCACCATGCCCGGTTTAATATTATTCCCGTCACCCAGGTCATTCAGCTCAATCAGATCACTTTCGGTAATCTCCGGATATTTTTTAGCAATATCCCAGAGTGTGTCTCCTGATTTAATTTTGTATAATAAATAGTCTTCATCCCTTCCGGAAAGGTTTTTCGCAGGCGGAGCCTTCACCTCTGCCACTTCCTTTCCGATACTGCGCTGTTTTTCGACAAAACTCATCCGGTCGATCTTCCTGTAATACTCCAGTTTGGTTTTTGGCACAAAAACTATCAGTTTCCTGCCTGTCCGTATGGTCGAACCGTAAATATTGTTCCAGTATTTAAGATCCGACAACCGTATATGGTACCATTCCGATATGTAACCGAGATTATCTCCCGATTTTATTGTATAGCTGAGCTTCACCATATCCGGGGAGGGTGGTTCGGGCACATATTTCGAGGTATACCTGGAAGGGGACTTTGTGCGATTTTCCTTGTTGAAGTACACAGAATCCCGGTAGGCAAATATTGAATCTTCGAGTTCAATGAATTGCATTGAATATTCAAGCGGTATTTTCAGGGCATATGGCTTTTCATTTCCGGGTATGATGTCCCATTTATACTGCGGGTTTATATCCCGGAGCATCTTCTTTGATACATCCAGTACCATGGATACCTGTTCAAGGTGGAGGTTGTCCCGGACCATGATGGTATCTACCGGTATGGGTAATTGCAGAGGTCTGGGGTAAAGCCCGTGTTCTTTATGATAATTCATTGTATAGGTAGCTGCTATGAAAGCAGGCACATGTCCCCTTGTCTCACGGGGCAGGAAATAATAAATATCCCAAAAATTCCTTTTGCCTCCGGATCTCCGGATCGCCCGGTTGACATTACCGGGTCCGCAGTTGTATGCAGCGATAACCAGGGTCCAGTCCCCGTATATCTTATACAGGTCCCTCATAAAACGCGCCGAAGCGTGGGTTGATCTCACCGGGTCACGCCGCTCATCCACCAGGCTGTTAATGGTCAGCCCGTACATCTTGCCGGTGCCGTACATAAACTGCCATATCCCTGTAGCACCGGCCCGTGAAACGGCCCTTGGATTCAGGGCGGATTCTATGATGGAACAATACTTCAGTTCCAGTGGAATGCCGTAATAATCGAAAATTTCGTCAAAAATCGGGAAATAGTAATCCGTCAGCCCCAGCAGGACCTCGACCAGGTCCCGGCGCCTTGTTGTATAGACACGGATATAATTCCTGACAAATTTATTATAAGTCAGGTCAACCCTTACAGGAAGCCGGGCCAGTCTTTCAATATATACGGAATCAGGGAACTGCGGGTACAGGGAATCCGCTTGCGTCACCCATCCCGAATCCGGCTCCTGTCCCAGGCTGTTCTCGATATACCATAAATACACCAGGCTGTCGAGATTGTTTTCAAAAACCCCGTGCATCCGGCTGATATCAACGCTGTCAGAGAACGTAAGAACATCAATGTGGACAGAGGCAGAATCCACAGCGGCAAAGCCGGCTTGTGAAGACAGCAGGAAAATTGTCAGTAACAGGGTTAAATGCGGCTTGTTTTGCATGGAAAAGAGCTTACAAAAGCACAAAATAAGGGATTTCTAGAAACTTAGGCAACACCGGAGTCCGAAAGTAGCCTCCTTCTGTCCCGGATCAAGCATGACCGGATCCACCGTCAGGGAAATATCATCACTGATATCATAATCGATCAGGTGGGCATCCACGTTGGCGTCTACAATCTGGATGACATAGAAGCCCACGGTAAGTATGATCAGCAGGTTCTTGCTTCTCAGGTATGAGGTCTTATAAAACTCCACCTCTTGAAGTGTTCTGCCCTCCCATTCATCATGACCCTCCTCTGTCATGAACCTGTAGAGATCGAAGTAATATGTGTACTTCCTGGAATTCCAGATGGTACTGTAGGTAAGGGCTCCCAGTCCACCGTATACCAGGGGCAGCTTCCAGTACTTTTTATTGTATATCTGTCCCAAACCCGGCAGTACGGCCGAATACATGGCCGCTTTGCGTGGTGAATGGTCCAGCATGAAGGAGTCAATGGAAAGGGTATCGGCCTGTACAATCCGGTATTCCGTTTCCTGTGCATCCAGGGGCAGACAGACGAATGCCATTAGAATGAGCAATATGGCCGGAAGGATCCTTATTTTTCTGAATGTGAGCAGGCCGTGGTGTATTATTTTCCGGTTATACGATCCAGCAAGGCCAGTATCCTTTCCAGATCCTGGTCCGATGCAAAGGGTATAACGATACGGCCGGAACCTTTATTGTTCCTGCGGAACTCAACCTCAGCCTCAAAGAACCGGGAGAGATGCTCCTTCAATTCACCGTATTCAGAAACCTGTTCGCCGTGTTTCTCCGTTGTCTGCCGTGGCCCCCGGGCATTGTTGTTCCGCCTGACCAGTTCCTCTACTTTTCGGACGGACAGGTCATCCTTGATGATCTTCTGGTAAATCTCCAGCTGCACGTTCGGATCCGGTATGTTAACCAGGGCACGGGCATGCCCCATGGAAATCAGCCTGTCGCGGATCCCCAGCTGTATTTCGGCCGGTAATTTGAGAAGGCGCAGGTAATTGGAAATGGTCGAGCGTTTTTTTCCGACCCTCTCGCTAAGGTTTTCCTGGGTAAGGCTTACTTCCTCGATCAGGCGCTGGTAGCTGATCGCCACCTCAATGGAATCCAGGTCTTCCCTCTGGATGTTCTCAACAAGTGCCATCTCAAGCATGTTGTGATCTTGTGCTACCCTTACATAGGCAGGAATGGTATCCATACCGGCTATGATGGCAGCCTTGAACCTTCGTTCACCTGTGATCAGCTGGTATGCGTCCCCGTTTACCTTCCGCACGGTAATGGGTTGTATGATCCCTATCTCCCGTATGGAGCTCGCCAGTTCCTGCAGGGACTCCTCGTTAAAATTCTTCCGGGGCTGATAGGGATTCATCCCGATCTTGTCAATGCTAATTTCGTTAATGGCAGCAGCAGGTGCCATCTTACCCTGGTTAGCATCCTCAATCAGGGCTCCCAATCCTCTCCCTAAAGCATTTTTTTGTACCATATTCCTTTTTTATTCGATTATCTTCTCTGCATTCCTGATAAGGGTCTTGTCATTCTTCTGCATCAATTCCCTTGCCAGGTTCAGGTGGTTGACCGCACCCTTGCTATCGGCATCGTAGAGAATGGCCGGCTTTCCGAAACTTGGAGCCTCACCCAGCTTGATATTGCGCTGAATGATGGTATCGAAAACCATTTGCTGAAAATGCTTTCTCACCTCATCCATTACCTGGTTTGACAGGCGCAGCCGGGAATCATACATGGTCAGCAGGAATCCTTCAATCTCCAGCTCAGGATTCAGCCTGCTTTGAATGATCTTGATGGTATTTAATAGCTTTCCCAGTCCCTCAAGGGCAAAATACTCACATTGCACCGGTATGATCACAGAATCTGCCGCCGTCAGTGCATTTACCGTTATCAGTCCAAGCGAGGGGGAACAGTCGATCAATACGAAATCATAATTATCCCTTACCTTATCGATCACCTTCTTTAATACTTTCTCACGCTTGGGAAGGTTCAGCATCTCTATCTCGGCACCGACCAGGTCAATGCTGGAAGGGATGATATCAAGTCCCCCGATCTCCGAATTCAGGATAATGTTCGCCGGATTGACCTCATCCACCAGGCATTCATAGATGCTGGTCTTGATATTCTTGGTATCAAACCCGGTTCCCGATGTGGCATTCGCCTGGGGATCGGCGTCGACTATCAATACTTTCTGTTCCAGTACTGCCAGGCTGGCTGCAAGGTTGATTGCAGTCGTGGTTTTCCCTACCCCCCCCTTTTGGTTCGCCAGTGCTATTACTTTACCCATTCTTTTTCGTTTGGTTTACTTATTTTTTGTGGGACTCAAATTTAAAACTTCTTCAGCATTCGCATTTTTTTATTAGAATCTTATTTTGAACATTTTCCCATGCAGTTTTTAACACATTATCAAC
>JAUVKJ010000085.1 GCA_030592145.1 Bacteroides sp. | reverse complement strand
GTGAATATCTCATGCAATTGCCGGAAACGCTGGTGGTTGAAGACAACAAACTGAATATTCTGGCCACTCATTTTATATGGCCCGACATAACCGGAAGCATGAAGAAGTTTTCGGCAAGCCTGAAGGATTTCAGGGATCACCTCAGGCTGGTTAAAAAGGAAGGATGCCTTGTGGGACTTGCAGGGCATGCACATATTGAAGGGTATGCCCGGATATCAAAAAGAACATACGAGATGAATTATTTCCGGAAAGCCGATCTGATTCGCAGTACGCAGGTAATTTTAGTGCCCGCCATTACCCGGGGAAAGAGAGGAAACGGGTACATGGTCCTGGATACCGAACAATTTAATTTTGAAGCAATTGCCCTCGATTAAACAGTATAAAATAGATTAACGATTTGCCATGCAATTTACAAAAGCCTTTTACAGAAAATACCTGCTGCCGCTTGGCCTGGTAATCATCCTGTTTATTGCAATAATTATCCTGGTAGTATCTGCCGGTCAATCTCCCGGCACATGGAAGATTTATGCCCTGGTCTCCGCACTGGCATTCATAGCTTTGCTATTGTTCCTGCTTGCCAGGCAAACTTACCGGGATGAGGCAGTCCGGCAGATTACCGCACAGCGCATGGAAGAAGCAGGCGAAAAGTACAAGTCCCTTCTGGAAACCTCTGTCGTTGGAACAATGATGATCATTGACAGAAAGATCGCATACGCCAATTTTATTTTTCTATCCATGAGCGGATATACCCTTAAAGAACTATTGAAAATAAAATTTGAAGATTTAATACATGGGGATCCGGATTCCGGATTGAAGATTGACAACCTGTATAAAGAACTTGGAAATATCGGGCGCACATTAAATTTTGAGGCCGTAATATCCGGCAAAAAAGGTGATTTAAGGGATGTCGTTCTGGCTGCCTCGAAGTTATCCCTGGAGGGGAAAAACGGAATCATATTTATTGTAAAAGACATGACAGGAAGAGACAGGCTTGAACAGGAGTCCATTCACCTGATCAATGAATTGCAATCCTCCATCCGTCTGATGAACCTGCCGGTAGCATCCTTCATCAGGGAGCACCTGCACTGCGATATGGATACCACTGTTCACAGGGCGGCAACCATAATGGAAAAAAAGGAGCAAAATGCCATAATAATCTATAAAGATCCCGACACCCCGGTCGGGATAGTGACGGATACAGACCTGAGGAACCGGGTGGTCGCCCGGCAATTAAGATACGATAGTCCCGTGGCTGAAATAATGAGTTCACCACTTATCAGGATTGATGAAAAATCCCTATTATACGAGGCAATTCTTCGGATTACAAATAAATCCATCACCCACCTCGCGGTGGAAGACAAAATCGGAAGGATCACGGGGATAATCAGCAATAAAGACCTGCTGGAGGTTCAGCGTAATTCTCTTTCCTATCTGATCAGGGAAGTGAATGCGGCAGATACGGTCGAATCACTTAAAAAGATCCATAATAAGATCCCTGTCCTGGTCAATATTCTGATGGAGGGCGGATCATTAGGCATCCGGAACATCACCTACATGATCAGCACGGTCACGGATGCCATTACCAGGCGACTGATTGAGTTTGCCATCGATGAAATGGGGGAACCCCCGGCCAGCTTTGCCTTCATGGCGCTGGGAAGCGAAGGCCGCAGGGAACAAACCCTGGTTACAGACCAGGACAATGCCATTATATTCGAGGATGTCCCCAATGAAAAAATGGCAGAAGTTAACAGGTACTTTCTGTACTTCGGGAAAAAAATAAATCTCTGGCTTGACAGAATAGGTTACCAGTACTGCAAGGGAGAAGTGATGGCCGGGAACCCCCAGTGGTGCCAGCCACTGTTAAGATGGGAAAAATATTTTTCAGACTGGGTAAACCTGAGATCCAAAGAGGGTATAATGGGTGTTGCTATCTTTTTCGATTTCAGGATCGTTTACGGATTGGAACAGTACGGGGAGGATTTGCGAAAACACATACACAGGGAAGTTACAGGGAAGGATCAATTTTTTAGTCTTCTTGCGAAAGAAACAGCTGCATACAAAATACCCACAAACCTGTTCAGGAACAATCCCCCGGAAGTTCAAATGCCGGAATCATTCAATATTAAAAATGCTATTTCCCCTATGGTGGATTTCATCAGGGTTTACTCCATACAAAACGGTGTGAATGAAAGTGATAGTTTACTGAGGCTGGAAAAGCTGTTTCGGCTGAATGTTATAAGCGAATTGGATTATCATGAGATAGAAAACATGTTCTGCCGCATGATGAAGGTTAAGTTCCGCTCACAGGTAAGACAGATACTGGCCAATCAGGCACCGGACAACATAGTTAGCCAGGAAGAACTCACAGCGCTGGAGCAGTCCATGGTCCGCAAGACCTTCTCAGAAATCAAACAGTTCCAGGAGAAGATCATGAACGACTTCTGCTCTTGACATCTTTTAAAAAAAGTGTAATTTTATAAACTTGAGGTTCATTTTAAGCATGATGCAGACCAAGACAATGCGAACCAAAGTACTCAGAATCCTTTTTGTCCTGATGAGCCTGACGCTGATCATTTCAGGCTGCAGGCAGGTAAAGAAGGCAGAGAAAGACCAGGAAAAAACCGTTAACCTGGCGGAATTCAAGGAAACCAGAAGTCCGGAGACCAGATCAATTTCCTATGAAATGACCCTTCCTGTGGAAATGGCCGGCCTTTTTGATCATGTCGGTGCAAATTTCTATCCTGAATTTCTGAATCCGGCCGACCAGTTCGGAAAATACGAAAAACCTGTAAAGATTGCATTGAACCTGGGTGTATATGGGGTGAACCTGAGTTACGTTAAAATGTTTGGCCAGCACCAGAGATCCGTTGCCTACCTGAATGCCATTCACCACCTGGCAGGGGATATGGGCATTCCCAGGGTGATCTACGGGGATGTTCTTGAGAACATGCAGTTTTTCGTTACCAATAAAGACAGTTTGTCACAGGTAGCAATGGAGCTTTATGCCGCAACAGATGAATTCCTGAAGAAGAACAGCCAGGAAGGGGCTGCTTCCCTGGTGGCCATGGGAGGATGGATTGAATCCATGTACATAGCCACACGCATATGGAAAATGGATTCTGAAAACCTTGCCCTTCAGGACAAAATCGCCGAGCAAAAATATTCTCTCAACAGCCTGATTGCATTGATGAACAATTACCATTCTGATTTGGCCCTGGCGGAATATTTGTTAATGCTGAAGAACCTCAGGCGAACCTACGATAAATTCCAACTGTTTTACAAGCAGGGGGAAGTAGAGATTGACACAAGCAATAAAACCATTTCGGCCGGGGGATATTATGTGAACATCACACCCGAACAGATGGAGGAGATATCAGGCAAAATCAAAAATCTGCGCACCCTTATTATTCATTAAAGGTTATTTTAAGATAATTATACCTTTTTAGACGCAAAGACGGGATCACCATCTGCTTGTTTAACATATCATAGTACTGGAGAGGTATCGGGGTTTTCATCCTTTTTTTGGTCTTTCTGTAAATAATACTGCTGGAAATCTCACCCGATGGACCGATGCCAATGACTTTAAGGTTGGCCCTGTCATTGGGATGGAATGGCTTTATGCCCTGTTCCGGGGGCCATTCCCCGTTCTTGTCATCATCATTGAATACCAGGTATATTTTATCAGTGTACCAGGGTGCATGCACACTGTATGAGGAGTAATTGAAAGAGGAGCCGGGATCAATGCCCTGTCGTTTCGGGATTACACTTTTCCAGTTAAGGTTTCCCCCTGGACTAAAACTGGCCGCTATAATATTCTGGTAGGTATCGAAATGCTGGTCAAATTCATTTTCTGCAAGCAAAATAAAATCGCCGTTATTTCTCAGGATCAGTTGCCGCACCCTGAAATCAAGCATTTCTTCAGGTTCCTTTTTCGGATCATGGGCAATGGCTTCGATCAGGAACCAGGGCTCTAATTCATAAAACCTCTGGTTCCGGAATTGCCCGCTTGTATTATCCAGTTCAAAATAGAACATCCCGTCAATCATACCCCGGTAGTGAGTGGGAGAATAGAAACCCACACAGCTGAGATCTTGGTCATTCCCGGGCTCGATCTGAACCCCCCGGATATAAAGTTTTGGAAAATCCAGAAGGTATGAATTTATATGTTGCCCCTTACCCGTAATCGCAATCAGATGGTAACGGTTCTTTGTTTCGTTCCAGAGGCTACTTAATGTCTGGTCATCCAGCAGGCTGATAAAAAACACATTCCCTTCTTCATTCACCTTGATGATCGACTCTCTGGGTGGGCGGCCCGGGTATACGATACGCTGGTCCGCCTCCCATTCCGTTGATAGTCCCACACCATACATTTCAAAATGAAGGTCCTGGATATTTTTGCTCAGAACGTCCAGCCTGCTGTAAACAAGGAGCTTTGTTTGCTGCCTCGAAAGCCGGAACCCGAATTCGGAACCCCAGCCAGACAGGTTTTTCACGTCCATTAAAAGCCTCTCATCACCATTCTGCAGCAGGGTGTTTTTATCAATGGTTTCCACGAACAGCAGCATTCGTTTCACCCGCTCCTCAGATGTAAACATGTAGATAGAATCATGGAAATGAAACAGGCCAAGCAGGGTCCTTTCCCGAAGGCCGTCCATCAGGTCAAGGTACTTCCTCCTTCGTGAGTGGAATTGATTATCAAGATATTCAACAGCCTCCCGGTAGTCAAAAGAATACGCATAATACCCTGTCTCATCATGGCCGAAAATTGCCGGAACCCGGACGTTGTTGGCCATATTCAATTCGGGCCCGGTGTAGAGATCTATGGACTCACCGGACTTCTGTGCAGCAAGCGGCAACAGGAAAAACAGGATTGTAATATGACTGAGGAATGTTCTCAATGTACCGGTAATTGAGCAAAAATAATGCCCCATTGCCTCCCCTGCAAAGAAAAAATCCCTATTTTTGCACACCCACACTCACACTAACACCCAAACTCATGCTTTCCCGGGCCCATAGCTCAGTTGGTTAGAGCATCTGACTCATAATCAGGGGGTCGCTGGTTCGAGCCCAGCTGGGCCCACAATCAGGGGGGCGTCCCGATTCGATCGGCACTATGCCCTACTGAAGAAAGGCAGAACTACCTGGCAGATTGATCCAATTTTTGCAGGATATATTCTTTGAAAAGCAGGACTTTTCTGTTTTCGTTCGGGTCGAACACCAGTTTTTCGAAATCACGCGATTTTTTCTCGAAGTCAGTTGTTTCACAGGATTCCAGGATCCTTTCATACAATTGGTCGGGATGGGTAATCCCGAATTTCATGTCAAGATATCCGAAATCCGGATCTGTAAGGCCCGAGAGGTAAATGAAGTCATAGTAATCCCTGCCTTTCCCTCTCTCCAGAACCGCGCCTGTCTTCATAGATAGAAGAATATCAGGAGAAGGGGCAAAGATCTGCGTAAAGACATTAAATTTCTGAATAATAGGCTTTGCTGGTTCGTATACATAATGATGCGGTTCACATTCGATCTTGATCAAAAGCTTTTTTTCTCTATGACCTGTCAATCCCAATTCAAACAGCAAGCTGGGGAATATGACGTTCCGCCTGAATGCAGCAATTTTGAGATCCTTTTCCTTGTCTTCGGCTTCGACATTGATGCCTTCCTCCCTGAGCCTTTTTATGACCTTGTCCGTAAGCTGAAAGAATTCTTCCCTGGATAGTTCAAAACAATCAAAATCGAGATCCTCACTGAAGCGTTGAATATGATGCAGGATCCTGAGGCTGGTGCCTCCGATAAAACTCAGCCTGGATGCATATTCGCCGGAAAAAATAATATCCAGCATCCGGTAATGGAAATACTCCTTTAGCATGTATTCGAAATGAGATGGATTCCTTCGAAGACTATCAGCAAAGAATGATTTTATTTCATCGAAACTAATCATAAGCCATAGGTTTTAGTCATTATGCGAATCCTGCGCTCCAGGGCTTTGTTCTTAAACCTTTCAAGGTACTGGTAAAATTCTTTATTTACGATTTTTGCCAGTTCGGTATCATTTAATCTCAGATCTTCCATGTCTTTTCCCGAGTTGTAGAAGCTATTGATATAGAAGAAATCGAGAAGGGCTTTCTGCGGGGTTGCCACCATGATCTTCCTGCTGTTTCCATTCCCGCTCCTGGAGGCGTTCATATCTATCAGTACATATCCAAAGCCAAATAGTTCCGGTTTGATACGGTGATAATCGAAATTCCCAAGAGGGGTGGAGAAATTGTTGGTTTTCCGGGGAGTAACCGAGGTGGTTGAAATTATCATTTCCGGAATCAGATTATACCAGGAAAGGGAAGTGTGTAAACTGATATAGGAAGGTGCATAGATCAGGTTGGCAGACAACCATTCAATATTCTCGTGGCTTTCCGCATCGTTGAAAGCGTACCATCGATTTCTCAGCCTTAGAATGTACCCTTTCCTTTGCCAGCGGACCAGGTTCATATGGTTCATGGAAGGAAATTGCTTTTCTACATCTGCAATGGAGAATACCCTGAATGACCCCATTTTTGCCTGAAATTCAATCCACATATAATTCTGTTTATATACAAAAATATATAATTTTGGAAATATAACAAATTGTCTGACTCATAATCAGGGTGTGGGTGTGTGAAGGATTAACATTAATTATTATCAGACAATGTATTTGTCGGAAAGGCGAATCCAATTGTTAAACTGAATAGCGTAGCTTCATTGCCAAAGGATACTTGAGGAGTAAGATGAAGCAAATTACCCTGAGAGAGATTAAATGAGAAAGGTAAAAATAATCCAAAAGCCACATATTCATCATTGTCATTTTCTGGTTCACCCGTATTGTTCCTTATGGTAACCCCAATAAATGAATATGCTGCGCTTACTCCTGGGATTATGGAGACATTATTACCTAAACACATCTCATGAAATACTCCAAAACCAAAGATTATAGAAGATCCTTTCATCTCAAGATCATTGCTACTCAGAACACCTCCCGAGTATTCATAATGACCATATAATAATGCAGCTTGCAAGGTAACTGGTATTTTATTTGATTGCTTTAACACATTATAAGCAATTCCTGGTGCCAATATCAAAGCTTTAAAATTATTACCAAAATCTTCTTCAGGAAATGACATGCT
>JAUVKJ010000083.1 GCA_030592145.1 Bacteroides sp. | reverse complement strand
GGGGGGGAGGATGTACTGGAAGATTATTCTCTTCCTGCTGAGATATCAATCGTCAGGGAAAAGAATCTTTCAAAAGCCCTTACCCAATTATTGAAAAACATGAAGTAAACGATAATGAGTAAAGAAACTCAAGACAAGAATCCCATGCCGGAGAAGGATAAGATCACCATGAACCCGTTCCCGGGATTGCGTCCCTTTGGCCTTGAAGAAAGCCATCTGTTTTTCGGACGGGAGGGCCAGAGTGAAGAGGTCCTTCGGCATCTCTCAGGGAACCGTTTTGTGGCTGTCATCGGAGCTTCCGGGAGTGGTAAGTCTTCGCTTATGTATTGTGGACTGGTCCCTATTCTCCACGGCGGATTTATCACTGACGCCGGTTCTCGCTGGCAGATCATCACCACACGTCCCGGAAACAATCCCATTGAAAACATGGCTGTTTCCATTTCAGGGGCAGGAAAGGATGCTGAAGACAAGAAAAGCGACAAGGATGTAAGCATTAACTCTGCTATACTCAGGAGATCTTCCATGGGACTTACGGAGGCCCTTCGCCAGTTTGTATATACCGGTGACAGCAACATCCTTTTTGTGGTCGACCAGTTCGAGGAGTTGTTCAGGTTCAAGAAAAGCCGGCAGGATGCCGTATCTTTCAATGAATCCGAGGCCTATGTTAAGCTTCTGGTAGAAGCCGTAAGGCAGTCGGAAGTGCCCGTCTATATGGTGCTGACGATGCGTTCAGACTTTATCGGTGAATGTTCCCAGTTCCAGGAGCTTACCAGCCTGATCAACGAGAGCAACTACCTGATCCCCCAGATGACAAGGGATGATTTCAAGGATGCCATTACGGGTCCCGTGGCCGTCGGCGGAGCTACGATAGATCCTAACCTGGTTACACAACTGCTGAACGATGTCGGAGACAACCCGGATCAACTCCCCATTCTCCAGCATGCCCTTATGCGGACCTGGGATTACTGGCAACAGCAGAAAGATCTGGAAAGGCCCATTAGCATATCCGATTATGATGCGGTGGGAAGGATGGAGAAGGCCCTTTCCGAACATGCCAACGAAGCCTTTGAGGAGCTTTCCTCCAAGGAAAAGATGATATGCGAAAGCATATTCAAAACCCTTACCGAGAAGGGAGGTGACAACATTGGTATACGACAACCCACCCGGCTGGAAGTGATCGCTGAAATTGCCAGGGCCACACCCGGGGAAGTGAGTACTGTGGTCGAGGTATTCCGGAAACCGGGACGTTCATTCCTTTCCCCGGCCCATCCCGTTAAGCTCGATACAGGATTAGTTGTCGACATTTCCCATGAAAGCCTTATGAGGATATGGGACCGTCTCAAGATCTGGGTGGAAGAGGAGGCGCAGGCCGTTCAGATGTACAGCAGGCTGTCCGAGGCATCCACCCTTTTCCAGGCCGGGAAAACCGGACTCTGGAGACCACCGGACCTGCAACTGGCACTTAACTGGAGGAAAAAGCAGCAACCTACCCTTACCTGGGCGGAACGATATAGCCCTGCCTTTGAAAGAGCCATGGTATTTCTTGAAACCAGTGAAAAGGAATTCATAGCCGAGGAACAGAACAAGATCCGGCTTCAGCGCAGGCAGCTCAGAAGAACAAGGGTTTTTGCAATGGTGCTCGGTACAGCGGCCATCATATCCATAGGCCTGATGCTCTGGTCATTCGTGCTGCGCGATCAGGCCGTGAAATCACAGAATGAGGCAGTGTACCAGCGGTCCGTGGCCGACAGTAACGCCACGCTCGCCGTAATGGAACAACAAAGGGCGGAAGCACAGGCCGATACTGCCCAGATGCAGAAGGAGCTGGCGGATTCAAATGCAAACGTTGCTCTGGTTAACCAGCTGCTGGCGGACCGGAATGCCCGGGAAGCACAGAGGCAGTCCCAGATTGCCCAGGACAGTGCGGAAGCTGCGACACGGCAGAGGAACATAGCTTTACAACAGCAACGGGAAGCGGAGCGGCAGAGAGGGCTTGCCGAGGAAGCCAGTGCTGAAGCTTACAGAAGGCAGGTGCTGTCTGTCTCCCAGTCCATGTCGGTGAAATCCCTCCAGGTTGACAACGATACAAACCTCAAGGCATTACTGGCCTACCAGGCCTATATTTTCAACCGGAAACATGAGGGATTATCACATCATACGGATGTCTATTCAGGATTGTACGATGCACTCAAATTCCTGAACGGGCCCGGCTACAATGTCTATACCGGACATACCGATGCAGTGCGTTCCCTTGTTTTTGCCCCGGATAATAAGGCGTTCTACAGTGCAGGGAGCGACGGTAGAATACTGAAGTGGAACCTGGAGGATAAAAATTACACCCTGGTCGCGGAAAATTCCATGGTGAACCGGGTGATCGATATTAGTGACGATGGAAAATGGATTGCCTGTGGTACTGACGGGAACGGGGTACAACTTTTTCGTACCGGCTCAGACCGGACTGAACCAATGATACTGATCGGGGAAGATAACCGGATCCGGACCCTTGATTTTCTGCCGGATAACGAGAGGATGTTCTCTGCCGGGACCGGGGGAGTGATCACACTGTGGAATCTGGAGTCCGGAAGAAGCAATGTATTTGCAACAACAGATTCACCGGTCGATGTTCTGGTGGTATCAAGAGACGGGAAATATCTTGCCGCAGGGACCCGGAATGGAAAGATCATCATCTGGGAAGTCGAGAATGACCAGGCCTGGTTTGTACTGCATGAGAACGCCGGGAATTCTGTTCTGGCTCTTGATTTTGGTGAAGGAGACAAGCTTCTGGCAAGCGGAGACCTGCAGGGGAATGTAATGATCTGGGATTTCATGTCCAGGTCCATGCTGAATAACCTCCGCGGGCACAGGGCCAGGATCACCCAGATGAAATTCAGCCCGGATGGAAGCCTGCTTGCATCTGCAAGCAATGACGGATCGGCCCGGATATGGGAAACCGCTAATTTTAATACACAGCCCATTGTCCTTACCGCTAATGCCGGATTTGTATTCTGCGTGGCTTTTAGTCCCGATGGAGAGTACATTCTGACCGGCAGCACCGACGAGGACAGGCTGGTCCTTTCTCCCACACGGACCGGGACCATGGCCGAAGGTATATGTAATAAAGTTGACCGGAATTTTACGGAAGAAGAATGGAATATCTATATCGGAACCGACATTCCATATGAGAGGACCTGCCGGGCCAAACCCGCTATCATTGGGGTGAAAAGAGCGAAAGACCAATAATCTGTTAAACCAATAACTGAGCTATGAGATATCTGAAGTACATCCTCCTGATCTTCCCGGCGCTGTTCGTGCTGGAGTCATTTGCACAGCAGGAGGATTGTGCCTTTAAGCTGAGAGAAGCCCAGAAACTGTATGATGCCGGGCGAATCGAAAATGTGCCTGAAATGCTGCAGTCATGTATCGAAAGGGGATTTTCACAGGAGGAGCGGCTTTCGGCTTTCAAACTTATCATACTCTGCCAGATCTATCATGACGACCTGGACAAGGCCAACGAGGAAATGCTCTCATTCCTGAAGAAATATCCCGAGTATGAACTTTCTACAACAGACCCTGATGAATTCAGGTTCATTTTCGAGCAATACCGTACCAGGCCGGTGCTTGACCTGGGTGCTTTTGCTGGGGTTAACCGCACGCATGGCATGATCAGCCAGCCCTATTCTGCTTTTAACCTGAATAAGGAAAAGCCAAAATATATTCCCGATGGATTTGCTTTCCAGGTGGGTGCCCTCATCAATTTTTATGCCAGCAGCAGTATCCAGATCAGCCTTGAACCCATGTATGCACAGGCTAACTTCCAACTTAAATATGAAAATACTGTGGTTGAGGGATTTGGCGAACTGGACCATTTTGAGCGCCAGAGTTTCCTGTATATCCCACTATCGGGAACCTATGAATTTATTGTGGGGAATTTCAGGCCATATATCAGGCTGGGGGGGCAAATGGGCCTTCTTTTTAACAATAAAACCTCTACTACAGAAGGGATCTTCACCGGACCCGATGAGGACAACCTGGAAAATCGCAACCAGTTGAACTACTGGGCATTCGGAGGAGGCGGGGTGAAGTATAAACTGAACAGAGGATATTTTTTCCTGGACATGAGGTATAATGTTGGACTGAATAAATACCTTATTTCCGCCGACAGGCGGTTTACACAGGAGAACCATAACTGGGTCTATATGTACCAGGATTCTGACTTCCGCCTGAACAGCTTAATGATTGTCTTCGGATATGCAAGATCGTTCTATAATCCCAAAAGAACACGGTAAGCTATGAGATGGATTAAATACATACCACTGTTCCTGGCCCTTATGCTGACTGCATGCAATAAGTATGATATAAAGCCGGAACAGGCAGAGGGATTTATCAAATTTTTCTCCCGCACCCTGACCGAGGAGGCCTATGATGTAAAAGAGACGGCTGATGGTGGATATGTTGCCATCGGGACAACAATTGATGAAAGCACCGGACTGAGGGACCTGTACCTTGTTAAAACGGATAAATACGGGAATGAAGAATCCTGGTCCCCTGTTCTGATCGGCGGAGATTACGACGATGTGGGAACAAGCATACAGGTGGTAACGGATGGGTATGTTATCCTGGGATATTCAAAACAGACCGATACAAGCGAGTATGACATGTACCTTGTGAAAACAGGTCTGCAGGGCAATGTGATATGGGAAGTATGGGAAGGAGATGACAACGATGTGCGTGGAACCAGCCTTCAGATTACTTCCGGCGGGGAATACCTGGCTGCAGGAATAAGGCGCAACCCGGCCTTCGGGATTTATGATTACAAGATCGTGCGGTTTGATGCCAGCGGCAATGTCGTCAAAGACAGGATCATTTCCTCCGGTGATGCCAGTGCCTCGGTAGTTGATGCCTGTATCATCGAGACACAGGACTATTATGTGATCTGCAGCACGGTACTGTTTAACCAGAAAAACGAGATCCAGATCATACCCATCTTCCAGGACAGCCACTTCCCGGATGGCGGTAAAAGTTACCCGGCTGCGGGCGATCTTTACGGGAACTGTATCCAGGAACTGAGCGATGGCAATCTTCTTGTTTGTGGTACCATTCTCAATTCCACGGGACTGGGCAATATCTACCTGAATAAGATCACTGCAGCTCTGGGTACCGTCCCGGGCTGGGAAACCTACAAAACATTGCCAGAACCGGGCGGACAGGTCAGTTTTACTGGAAATTCCGTACGGATCATTAACGATAACAGCTATGCCATAATCGGGACACGGACAGAGACCGGGAATGACGATATAATCCTTCTTTATTCGGATGCGGGAGGGACTGAGATATCCCGCCGGATTTTTGGTGACGATGGATTTCAGCGAGGGGTGTCGCTTGAGATCACCGGTTCTGACGGGGGACTGATCCTTATCGGAAATAGCGGATCCGAGGATAATTCTATGATGGCCCTGGTAAAAACGGATGCTGCAGGGAAGCTATAATGATTGCTACCCGGGTACGCAACCCTAACAGTTAAAATCGGGTCTTTTAATATAATAAAGTAAGACAAATGCCATGAATATGCGAAAGCTATACCTGCCAATCATCCTGATCCTTGGAGGGCAGGTGGCCCTTCATGCACAGAGTGCAGATATTAACAGAGCCAGCAGGACGGAGATACAATTGCTTGACGGGGAAGATATTACGGTGTTCCTTACGGATGCCAAATTCGTTCGGGACGGGGCCCTTACACCAGTTGCTTTTATTCTGGAGGATGCTCCGGCCAGCCTGAGCGTAACGGCAGTTAATGTTATTGCAAACCCTGATTCAACCGTAGCCGTAGTAACTCTTATATCAACTGACTTTGACATTGACTTTCCCTATTTTCATATCACCATTCATGACAGTGTTCTGAATGTTGCAAGCTCCATCGAAACGGATACCTGTGCATTGACTGCGAACATTGAAAGAGCTGTTCTGACCTCTAGCCCATTGCCACTATCAGAAAATAATATCGACACCGATGGTTCCGCCTACCTTGATATTGCTCTCGATAGCGAAGAGTTCACCGGTCCGGGTGGCAATCATATTCATGTTGACAGTATTACACTGATAAATTTTCCTGCCGGCGTTGAAAAAGATCATATTGACTATGGGGCGCCTACCAACACAACCAATGCAAGGTTACATATTACGTATACCCCGGGCGATTTCGACGGCAACATTGAAAACGCCGGCCTGACCATCAATGCCGGATGCCTTCTGTATTCAACCGATTCACTGGGTACCGATACTTTGTTGATCCGGGGTTTTACGGAATCGGTTTCCTATACCTCAGGCAGCAACCTGGATGAGCAAAATCTTCATAGCGCGTATGTGCTGGTTGACCTGACATACGATGAGACCACTACGACCGGCAGCCTGAATGCCGGGGATGTGGAACTGGTCAATTTTCCGGCAGGAACGAGTATTGAGAGTGCCTCAAGCGACGGGACACAGATTACCGTTAACCTGAATTTTGACCATACAAATTTCGATACCGACGATACGGATGGCCAGGTAAGGGTTAAAGGCAGCATTCTGAAATGGAACACAACGAGTGACCTGCTTACCACGGCGGGCGACATTACCATAACAGCGCATACCGAGACACCTTCTGCAGCTATAAGCTCCGACACACTTACCGAATACAACCTGGACGGACGCGTCCTGACGATAAGCCTTACAGACGAATGGATAATAAATACTGCTACTTTCGATGAGCTTGACATTGCACTGCTCAATGGACCCACAACCCTGGGAATAACCCAGGTGATTTCCCTTGACTCCTCTGAATTCGAGGTACACCTTTCCTATACCTACGAAGACTTTGAATCCGACCTGGAACTCCGGGTATCCATTGAAGATAGTGTACTATGGTACAGTACCTCGGACCTGGTCTCATCTTCGGTAACCATTACCGGAATAAATGAAAATCCCGTTGCTACTCTTACTCTTACGCCGGATATTCCACTGGAGGAGTATTCACTGCCCGGACGTTCTATTGTTGTAATGCTGGAGGAGGAATGGATAATCGATACTTCAAGTTTTGATACACTGGACCTGGCATTCGTGGGTGCCCCGGTGGGCCTGCATTTTGACAGCATATCTGTGAAGGATTCAATCGAGTTCACGATCTTCCTTGACCATGAATATACCGACTTTGACCAGGATTCAAACTTTACCCTGCTGATTAACCACCTGGAGCTGATACAAACAGAAGG
>JAUVKJ010000108.1 GCA_030592145.1 Bacteroides sp. | reverse complement strand
ATCACGAATGAATTTACCACCATGGGAAATGAAAGGGTCCGAACTTATCCGGGTTTGTATGGTATCGGTATAATCCGGCTGCTGCGGAGAAGTTATCACAATATTGTGAAGCTGTTGTGCCCACCTGTTCCGGTTTGCCTTCATTTCCAGGGAATCAAAGAAGATATCACCGGCTTCACCCCTGGGATACCGTATCCTGTAATCCAGTCCTTCATGAATCACTATGGTAGTATCTTTGTCTATCTTTATTTTACTGCCGTACAGAATTATTTTTGACCCTTTAACCAGCTTCAGGGTGTCGTAAGAAGGCATTATCAGATCTGTACCTGACAGGGGCAGATAGCAGAATGTTAACAGGAAGACCAGGATGGCATGGCGTTTTTTCAACGTATTCCGGAGTTGGTCTGCCATGGTAAAATAAAGAAAAAGATGTAAAAATAACCGGGAACACGGTGATTTTTAATTATAAAGGTGGTTTGATTGGTTTGGGCAGGTACCCGCGGGGTTCATTCGGCAGTGGTGACGTCGTCGGAATTGAACTGGAAACCAAGGCGCTTGCCCGTTCTTAATTTGGAAAGCTGTATACGATCACTGATCTGCTCGACCGAGGCAATCTTCACGGTATCGTAAGGAGGTACAAGCAGGTCAAACGCAAGCGTATAATTTATTGCCAGGCTGATGATATGAGTCAGGGAGGATTTATTGATCACCTCGTTTCCAAAACTGTTGAAAAAGAAACCAAGCTGGCGCTTTCCTTCTGTGAAATAATAAAGGTCCTTGTTTATAAAGATCCGGCCTACAAGGTATCCAAGGTCCTGCTTCCGGTTGTATTTGATGGAATCGGCCAGGAAATTGTAAATATTGATAATGCTACAATAGGATGCCATTTTATCGGCCTTTACATACGAGGTTTTCCATATCCCGTGGCCCCTGTCAAACTCAAATACATTGGAATGCATCGCAAAAATAAGAAGGTCGCCTGCTATCTTTAACTGGGCCCCGTACAAACCGTTATCTGTGTACTCAAGGTGCACACGCTGGTCTGTATCAGAGAGCTTCTCATTGAATTCCTGGTTCAGTTCCTGGAGGATCTCCTTGAGATCTTCCATCACCTTCAGTGTGTTGTCATGGACCTTTTGTTTAACTGCTGACTTATCCTTAAGACTTGAAAGGATGTTTGTTTTGATCTCATCATGGTTCATGGCGATGTTTTTAGTAAGCTATGGCAAACAAGACCCTTTTATCAGAAGGCTTGCCAGTATAAATGCACTTTCCTTTTTCGGTTTCAGCATCAAATGGAATGCACCGGATCGTGGCCTTTGTTTCTTCCTTAATCCTGTTTTCCGTTTCTCTTGTTCCATCCCAGTGTGCAAGCACAAATCCAGGCCGGTTTTTCATAATATCCCTGAACTCTTCCCAGTTATCCACACAATGAGTGTTGTTCCTTCTGAAATCCAGTGATTTCCGGAAGATGTTCTGCTGGATCTCTTCCATCAGTCCACGTACCACATCATCAACAGAATTCCTTGCCACAACCTGTTTTTCAAGTGTGTCACGGCGGGCAACCTCGACCGTGTTGTTGTCCAGGTCACGGGGACCAATGGCTATCCTGACCGGCACTCCTTTCATCTCGTATTCACTGAATTTCCACCCGGGTTTATGTGTGTCGCGGTCATCAAACTTTACAGAAAGCCCTGATGCCTCAAGTTCTTCCCTGATCTTTACAGCGGCTTCGCATACCCTTTTCATTTCATCCTGCGACTTGTAGATGGGGACAATAACTACCTGTATAGGAGCCAGTTTCGGGGGAAGGACCAGTCCATTGTCATCGGAATGGGCCATGATCAGTGCACCCATTAATCGGGTTGAAACACCCCAGGATGTGGCCCATACATATTCCAGTTTGCCTTCCCTGCTCGAAAACCTGACATCGAAGGCTTTGGCGAAATTCTGTCCGAGAAAATGGCTGGTTCCCGATTGGAGAGCCTTGCCGTCCTGCATCATGGCCTCGATCGCATAGGTGTCAACAGCACCGGCAAAGCGTTCCTCTTCCGTTTTGCTTCCCTTGATCACGGGCATGCCCATATAGTTCTCGGCAAAATCTGCGTACAGGTTAATCATCTTTTCGGCCTCACCGATGGCTTCAGCTTCCGTAGCGTGGGCGGTATGGCCCTCCTGCCATAAAAACTCCGTGGTCCGGAGGAAAAGTCGTGTTCGCATTTCCCACCTGACCACATTTACCCACTGGTTCACCAGGATGGGAAGGTCACGGTACGACTGTATCCAGTTCTTATAAGTATTCCAGATAATGGTTTCTGAAGTGGGACGAACGATAAGTTCTTCTTCCAGTTTGGCTGTCTCATCCACGACAATTTCATTACTGTTTTCATCTTTTTTCAGCCGGTAATGGGTCACCACCGCACATTCCTTTACAAATCCTTCCACATGGGCTGCTTCCTTGCTGAAAAATGATTTTGGAATGAAAAGCGGAAAATATGCATTTGAATGTCCCGTCTTCTTGAACATCCCGTCGAGGATGGATTGCATTTTCTCCCAGATGGCATAACCATAAGGCTTGATCACCATGCATCCCCTGACTGCTGAATTTTCAGCAAGGTCTGCCTTAATTACCAGGTCATTGTACCATTGAGAATAATTCTCCTTTCTGGTGGTAAGTTCTTTTGCCATTCTGTATCTTTGTATCAAAATCTGTAAAATAAGTAAATATCCAACAGATATTAAAGGGACATGAAATTTTTATTTTAAAGGTTTGGAATAGATTTTTGGTATGGTATTTGTATTTTAAGCAATAAACGAACCATCTGGAGGATTTACCATGAAAACTACAATCAACATAAGCATCATCCTCATCCTGGCGATTACACTGGGTGCCTGTTCCTCTTCTTACAAGGCAGGCGTATCGGAATACGATGACCTCTATTATACGCCCAGGGATGCGAGGATGCAGAGCGAAGCATCAAATGCCAGAGCACTGGCCGATGAACCGGGTATCCAGGCAGCCGCAGAAGATGAACTTAGTGATTACGAAAAGTACATGCTTTCCCTCGAAGGTGAGTATAAGAGTGAAGAAGCGGCACCTGAAATTACAGAATATGCCCAGGAAGACACTTTATATTATGATCAGGAAGGTGATTATGGTTATGCTTATTATGAAGACGGAAGCCAGCCTCCGGTGATAAACCATTATTATGGAACGGTAAACCAGTATCCGTCATATTCGTCACGTATCCAGAGATTCCATTCACCCTATACCGGCTACGGGTATTATGATCCATGGTACGGCGGATATGGGTCCAATTTCTCCGTCAGCATTGGTTTTGGCATGGGATGGGGATATCCTAGTTATGGATGGGGATATCCTAGTTATGGATGGGGATACCCGGGTTATGGATGCGGATATCCTGGCTATGGCTACGGAAGTTACTATTCCTCTTACAACAGAGGATATAACCATGGATGGTATGATGGGTATTATCAGGGCGGAGGATACTATTATCCCACTCCTTATTCATATTACAGCGATTACGGAAGGACCGGAACCACTTACGGCCACAGAGCATCCCGTTCGGGATACAGCACGTATGGTGCCCGGACCATGGATCCCAAGAAAACGAATACGACTGCAGGCAGCTATGGAAGAACCCGTGGAACAGGTACGACCAGTACTGCTGCAACGGCGACCCGCAGCAATGCAGGTTCCGGTAGTATGAATGCCGCCCGGCGCAGTTCAGCCATAACGGCTGCCGGTACCACCTCAGGCACTTCACGCAGCCGCATGCAGGAGAAGACACCCACGACATCACGAGCCAGTTATACAGGGAATACACAACGAAACAACAATTCAAGCGGCAATGCAAGGCCTGTAACGACTGTACGTGGAACGGATCAGAAACCGGGGAACGGACAGGCCAGAAAGAGCTCGACATATACTACACGGAGTAACAATACGAGCAGGTACACAACGACCACACGTAAGAGTTATACGCCTACATACACTAAGCCAAGAACGACCTACAAACCGAGTTATAATACCAGCTCATCTCGCAGCAGCAACGCGTATAAGAAGTCCACCACCCGCTCGACTTACACACAGCCGAGAAGCACTTCGACCTCTCGTTCGATTTCGACACCGAGCAGGTCTGGCAGCAGCTATCGCTCCACACCATCAAGCAGCTACAGGTCATCCAGTCCATCGAGATCATCCGGATCCAGTTACAGATCTTCGTCTCCGTCGAGATCTTCAGGGTCTGTGAGCCGCTCTTCGGGCAGTGTCAGCCGTTCGTCCGGAAGTTCAAGCCGCTCAAGCAGTGCATCAAGATCTTCATCCTCAAGTGGAGGACGGAGGCGCTGACAGAGTAAAGTTCCTGAAAATATATTGAGATAATAATGACCCGGCAAACAAGGTTAACAGCACAACTTATACCCTCTAAATACAACATATAAAATGGAAAAAAGATATTTAATACTCATTGCATCATGCTTCTTCCTGGCCTCAGGACGGGCTCAGAGTGAAGTTGATGCCCTGCGGTACTCCCAGAACTTTTACGGGGGAACCGCGAGAGCAATATCCATGGGCGGGGCTTTTGGAGCCCTCGGTGGTGATTTTACAAGCGCCAGCCTGAATCCTGCAGGGATAGGGGTTTACCGAAGTACGGAATTTACTTTTACGCCGACTCTTCTGTACGACAATACATCCAGCGATTACCTGGGACAAACCAGGGGAGATAACCGGTACCGGTTTATGCTGAACAATATCGGATTGGTGCATTCAAACCTGACCGGAAAGGATCAGGGCTGGATCAGTGTCTCTTTTGGTCTCGGATATAACCAGTTGAACAGTTTCAACCGGAATACCAATATGAAGGGGATCATGCTTTCAGGCGGGGCCAACAGCTCCAGTCTATTGGATAATTTTACCAACAATGCCAATGCCGGTGACTGGAGTGATTTTTACGAGGAACTGGCCTGGTCTGCCAACCTGATGCCTTATGATACCATAGCCCAGGAATACTGGAATGATCTTAATGAAGCGGGATACGGTCAGACCCAACAGAGAAGGATAAAGGAATCCGGCGGGATAGGGGAATATGTTTTCAGTGTCGGAGCCAACTACAGCAACAAGCTATACATGGGAGCAACCTTTGGTATTCACAGGCTGAGGTATACCAATTATACTGACCATACAGAAATTGATGATGCCGGGATCATTCCTTACTTTGATTCATTCACTATCAGGGAGACGCTGGAAACCCGGGGGACAGGCTATACTTTTAAGGCAGGGGTTATTTTCAGGCCCATCAGCCTGATCCGTATCGGTGCGGCTTTCCATATTCCAACCTTTTACAAGATCAGGGAGGATTTTTACACAGACATGTCTTCTACCTTTGATGAAGATACGGACGAGCCGGATTACTTCGAGAAATCCCCTGTGAACCAGTTTGATTACTGGCTTCGTACTCCCTACAAAGCAATCGGAAGCGTGGCGGTTCAATTAGGCCGGCTCGCCATCATCAGTGCCGATTATGAATATATGGATTACAGCAAGGCAAATATGGACAGCCGAGGCACGGATTACGACCTGCTGGACCAGAATGACAGGATACGGGCGATCTATACTGCAGCGCATAATATCCGTGCCGGGGCGGAACTGCACCTTGGACCCGTGTACCTGAGGGGAGGGGCATCCTTCTATGACAGTCCTTATAAATCCACAGAGGTAAACCATGAGGCGTGGCATATAACGGTGAACGGGGGACTCGGATTCAGGAGCAAGAGTGTTTTTTTCGATCTTGCCTTTGCCCACAGAATGAATGATTACCAGTATTTTCTCTATATCCCGGAAGATGTTAATGGAGCGAAGATCAGCAACACTAACACCCAGCTGGCAGCCACTTTAGGATTCAAGTTCTAATCACCAACATGATACCCCGCTGCTTGCGGCGGGGAGATTCATTCTCTGTGAATACTCCTGTCCAGGATTGTTCCTGCGTTGGGACCTTCGTTGAAAAGCAGATCGATGACGCTGAGGTTTTCCTGGAATCCCAGGCGGTCGGAAAACACCTGGGGATAAGGTTCAGCCTTGAAATCCGGATCTTCGGAAAGCTTTTTTTTAGGATGTACGGTTTCCCTGCAATCATTGAATTGTCCGCTGCCTGCTTCCATGAATTCCTTCGTGAGGGAATAGTCCCCGGTTATTTCCAGTGCTTCAAGAAGGTAGTCCATGATCTCCAGGTTGAGGTCGATCAGGAAGCTGTGTTTCTTC
>JAUVKJ010000014.1 GCA_030592145.1 Bacteroides sp. | reverse complement strand
CAGATGAAAACAACCATTCTCAGCATTATTAAAAAATACAGGAAGGATCCATTCCGCCTTATGGATATCCTCCTCGATATTCAGGAAGAACTGGGATACATACCTGAAGAATTCAACCAGATGATTGCAGACGAGTTGTCCCTTTCCAGGGCGGATCTTGAGGAAACCATCAGTTTCTACTATTTCTTCAGCCAGAAACCAATGGGAAAATATACGGTATACCTGAATAAAAGCATCACCGCCGAAATGATGCTGAGAGACGAAGTCAGAAAGACTCTCGAGGAACAGTCAGGAATCACCTTCGGGAATATCAGTGCCGATGGAATAATCGGACTGTTCGAAACGTCCTGTATCGGCATGAATGACCAGGAACCTGCGGCAATCATTAACGGAAACGTTTTTACCAACCTCACTTCTTTCCGCGTAAAAGAAATCATGAAAGATATGAGGGAAGGAAAACCGGTTGAAGAAATGCACAAAAAGAATTATGGTGACGGTAATAACAGTTCAGACCTTGTCAGAGCTGTGGTCAATAATAATATAAGAAGGAAGGGCCCCGTATTGTGGGATGCTTACGAGCCCGGTGAGGGACTCAAAATGGCTGTCTCCATGAAGCCCGGGGAAGTCATTGAAGAGATAAAAAACTCAAATCTCAAGGGACGCGGGGGGGCCGGTTTTCCCACTGGACTAAAATGGGAGTTGTGCACCAAGGCAAAGGAGAAAGAAAAATATATCTTCTGTAATGCAGATGAAGGTGAACCGGGAACATTTAAGGACAGGGTCATCATTACCGAAATGCCTGAGATGGTATTCGAAGGTATGGCGATTGCCGCGTATGCGGTCGGAGCCAAATCCGGTATCCTGTATGTCCGCTATGAATACAAATACCTTAAAAAACACCTTGAAAATGCACTCGATAAACTTAGAAAAGCAAAACTGCTTGGTGAAAATATTGCCGGCAGGCAGGGGTTTGATTTTGACATCAGGATCCAGTACGGAGCCGGTGCCTATGTCTGCGGCGAGGAGAGTGCCCTGATCGAGTCATCTGAAGGAAAGCGCGGGGAGCCACGTGACCGCCCGCCCTTCCCGGTAGAGAAAGGATACCTGGACAAGCCAACCGTAATAAACAATGTCGAAACCCTGGCCAAGGTTGTCAAGATAATAAAGAAAGGCAGCGCCTGGTTCGCCGGGTTCGGAACCAAAGAATCATCCGGCACAAAACTGCTCAGCATCTCGGGCGACTGCAGGTATCCGGGTGTATATGAAATCGAATGGGGCCACTCCATCTATGACATTCTGCAAATGTCAGGGGCTACCAATACACAGGCCGTCCAGATCGGTGGCCCATCAGGGATATTGATCAATCCCAACCAGCTTCCGAGAAAGCTGGGCTATGAGGATCTTGGAACCGGCGGTTCACTGATCATTTTCGATGAATCAAGAGACCTGATCAGGGAGGTCGTAATGAATTTTACTAAATTTTTCATAGAAGAATCCTGCGGATCCTGTGCTACCTGCCGTAATACCCCTGTCCTGCTAAAAGATAAACTCCAGAAGATACTGGACGGACATGGTGTGGTTCAGGACATTGACGATATGCTCGAATGGAGCAAGAATCTCAAGTTCAGCAGGTGTGGACTGGGACATACAGCTGCCAATCCAATTGTAACCAGCATCCAGAATTTCAGACATCTCTATGAGAAGCTGGTACAGCGTGACCGTGAATTTGACACCGGATTCAACCTTGCCGAATCCGTCCGGGAATCCTGCGAAGCTACAAACCGTCCGGCCACTGTATAAACCGAAAACAAAAGAAAACACGATATGTCCAAAAAAGTCAATTTCGTAATCGATGGCAAAGAATGCCAGTCAGAAGAGGGGTTGTATCTCGTTGAAGCCGCTAAGGAGAACGGGGTATACATTCCTACCCTTTGCAATTATGAGGGACTGAAACCTAAAGGCTCCTGCCGGATCTGCAGCGTGAAGATTGACGGCCGCCTTACCACTGCCTGTACCTCCCCTGTCCAGGACGGGATGAAAATCGAGAATAATACAGATGAACTGAATGAGGTCCGCAAAGAGATCATTGAGTTATTATTTGTGTCAGGCAACCATTTCTGTCCGGCATGCGAAAAAAGCGGCAATTGTGAACTGCAGGCCCTGGCGTATCGCTTTAAGATGATGGCACCCAGGTTCCCGTTTGCTTTCCCCCGTAAGGAGGTCGATGCATCCTATCCCATGATCATCAAGGAACAGAACCGTTGTATTCTGTGCAAGAGATGTATCCGCGGGATCAAGGATGAAGATGGCAAAAGGTATTTTGCCTACAGGAACCGGGGTCAGGATTCCCTGGTTGTTCCGGACAGGAAAATGATGGCCGAAATGAGTCCTGAAAAAGCTCAGGAAGCCATGGATATCTGTCCGGTCGGTTCCATCCTGGTACGTGAAATAGGCTGGATTGAACCCATTGGCACAAGAAAATACGATAAGGCCCCGATCGGCAGTGATATAGAAAATAACCAATAAGCATAAAGAAGATAAAATAATGAGTAAACCAGTAATTGCTACCACATCATTGGCAGGATGTTTCGGATGCCATATGTCGCTCCTTGACATAGACGAAAGAATCCTTCCCCTGATTGAACTTGTCGAGTTCAACAAATCGCCAATAGATGATATCAAAACCTTTACAAAACAATGTGATATCGGATTGATCGAAGGCGGTTGCAGCAACTCTGAGAACGTACATGTCCTGAAAGATTTCAGAAAGCATTGCAACATCCTGGTATCGGTCGGGGAATGTGCCATAATGGGCGGACTGCCGGCCATGCGGAACGGCATCCCCATCAAGGAGTGTCTCCGGGAGGCTTATCTGACCGGGCCTTCCACCACGGCTAATACCAGCCATATCATCCCGAATGATCCGGAACTGCCGATGATGCTTGACAAAGTTTATCCCTGCCAGGAAATCGTGAAGATAGATTATTATCTTCCCGGTTGCCCCCCCAGGGCCGACCTGATATGGGAAACACTTTTATCGCTGATCACGGGGAAACCGGCAGAGCTGCCTTATGATGTAATTAAATTTGATTAAAAAAAATAGCATGGGACGTAAAATAACGATAGAACCGGTTACACGGGTCGAGGGACACGGAAAAGTAACCATCCACCTGGACGATGAAGGGAATGTTGCACAAACCAGGTTACATATTGTTGAATTCAGGGGATTTGAGCGTTTTGTCCAGGGCCGCCCGTACTGGGAAATGCCCGTGCTGGTCCAGCGACTCTGCGGCATCTGCCCCGTTTCCCACCACCTGGCAGCAGCCAAAGCGCTGGATGTGATCGTTGGTGCCGGGACAGGAGACGGACTCACACCCACGGGGGAAAAGATGAGGCGCCTGATGCATTACGGCCAGATATTCCAGTCGCATTCCCTGCATTTCTTTCACCTGGCATCGCCCGATATGGTCTTTGGCATCGATGGTGATCCGGCCCTCCGGAATATCATTGGTGTTGCCCTGACCAATAAGGATCTTGCCGTACAGGGTGTCATGATGAGGAAATACGGACAGGAGATCATCGCAGCCACTGCAGGTAAGAAGATCCACGGAACCGGGGCTATTCCCGGGGGGATCAATAAGCACCTGAGCGAGGAGGAAAGGGACAGCTTACTGAAAGGGACTGATCCAATGAATGTCGATAAAATAATTGACTGGTCCGTTGAAGCAGTTGCATGGTTCAAAAACTACCATAAGAAGAATAAGGATTTCATCGACAATTTCGCGGTATTCCCCTCCAGCCACCTTAGCATTGTGAGAAAAGACGGAGCGATGGACCTGTACCATGGCGTTTTGCGTGCCGTCGACCATGAGGGAAACAAGATCCTGCATGATGTGGACTGCCAGAATTACCTTGACTACATCGATGAAGAGGTGCGTTCCTGGAGCTACATGAAATTCCCCTACCTGAAAGAATACGGAAAAAGCAACGGATGGTATACGGTGGGTCCGCTGGCCCGTCTAAATACCGCAGATTTCATTCCCACACCGCTTGCACAGAAGGAATTCGAGGAATACAAGGCATATACCAACGGAAAACCCAATAACATGTCGATGCACATGCACTGGGCCCGGCTGATCGAGATCCTTCATTCCGCCGAAATGATGAAGGAATTGCTTATGGACCCCGATATTGTAAAAGGAGAACTGCTTACCAGGGGAGAAAAATGCAATAAAGGGATAGGGGTGCTTGAAGCCCCCCGGGGTACGCTCTTCCATCATTATGAGATCAACGACAATGACCAGGTGATCATGGCCAACCTGATCGTTTCCACGACCAATAATAACCAGCCTATGAATGAGGCGGTGAACTTCGTGGCTAAAAAATACATGAACGGCCAGGATGAGATCACTGAACCCATGATGAATGCCGTTGAGGTCAGCATCAGGGCCTACGATCCCTGCCTGAGTTGTGCCACCCATGCATTTGGCCAGATGCCCCTCGAGGTTTCTCTCTATAATGCCAGGGAAGAGTTGATAGATTACAAGATGAGATCCTGATTTTCATCAGGATGAAGAGCATACTCATATACGCTTACGGAAACCCGGGACGTCAGGACGACGGACTGGGCAATTGCCTGGTGGATGAGCTGCAACCCTGGCTCTCAGAAAGGGAAATTGATAATGTAGAACTGGAAAGCAACTACCAGCTGAACATTGAGGATGCGGATAATATCCGGGATAAGGATGTGGTGGTGTTTGTCGATGCATCCATTGAAGATATCGTTGATTACCACTTCGGGATCGTCGAACCCTCCGAAGGCAAATCAGAATTTACCATGCATGCCGCCTCTCCGGCCTTTATCCTGGCCCTGTGCATCAAACTTTACAACAAACACCCGGAAACCTACCTCCTCCAGATCAGGGGATACGAATGGGAGTTTACGGAAAGCCTTTCAAAAAGAGCGCAGGAGAATCTTGACAAAGCCCTTGCCTTTATCAAGGAAAAAATTCTGAACTTTGATTTCAGGAAGCCATGAAGTACCACCTTGTTACACTGGGATGCCAGATGAACAAATCAGACAGCGAGCGGACAAGGACCGTGATCGAAAGCCTGGGATATGTGTGGTGCGATAAGGAGGAGGAAGCCAGTATGCTGGGTGTTCTCGCCTGTTCTGTAAGGCAGAAATCCATTGATAAGGTATACAGCAGGATCAGCAAATGGAACCAGTGGAAAAAGAACACCAACCTGCTGACCTTTGTATCGGGATGTTTACTTCCGTCTGACAGGGAGAAGTTCCTGAAATTATTTGATCTTGTATTCACTATGGATGAGTTGCCTGACCTGGATTCCATGATCCGTCAGTACGGCGTGGTGACCCCGGTGTCTCTGCAGTCACCCGCAGAGACTGATGAGCTGGGAATCACCCCGGAGACTGCGGAAGCGGAGATTCCCACAGACTTCAGCGTCGTGAAACCGTCGAAGGAAGATATTCCTGCAGACCTCAGCGTGCTGAAACCGAAAAAGGATCCGGGAGAGATTAAAAGGTTCTGGAAAGTGAATCCGCATTATTCCTCCGGCTTTGAGGCATTTATTCCTATCCAGAACGGTTGCGACAAGTTTTGCACATTCTGTGCCGTGCCCTATACCCGCGGCAGAGAAGTATCCAGGCCCTCCGGTGATATCCTGGATGAACTGAAAGAGCTGGTTCGAAAGGGCTACAAATCCATTACCCTCCTGGGACAAAACGTTAATTCCTACGGGCATGACAAGCGTGGGGATGAGATCCCCTTTCATGAACTGCTGGAGAAAATAGGTGAATTCGGTAAGGCATCCGGAAAGAATTTCTGGGTCTATTTTACCTCTCCCCACCCGCATGATATGTCAAATGAGGTTATTGACGTGATTGCACGGTACGATTGCCTGGCCAAACAGATCCACCTGCCGGTGCAGTCGGGCGATGACAGGGTGCTGATCCGGATGAACCGTAACCATACTATAAACCGCTACCGGGAAATCGTACAATACATCAGGCAAAAATTACCTGCAGCGACTCTTTTTACTGATATCATAGTCGGATTCACCGGTGAGACCGGGGAGCAGTTCGAGAACACCAGGCTGGTCATGGAAGAATTCAAATTCAACATGGCTTATATCGCAATGTATTCTCCCAGGCCCGGAGCTGCCAGCAGCCGCTGGGAAGACGACATTCCACGGGAAACTAAAAAAGAACGCCTTCATATCCTGACAGAGGAACTGATCAGGCACAACCGCATTTACAACCGCAGCCTGATAGGCAAAAAGATCCGTGTGCTGGTCATCGGAAAAGACCGGAAAAAAGGATATATAAAAGCACTGACCGAGGGCAGGCTGATCGTCCGTTTCCCATCGGATGATAACTCGCTGACCGGACAATTTACCGAGGTACAGATCAATTCGGCTGCAGATTTCTCCCTTGAAGGGGAAAGCCTTGCAATTATAAAGGAACTGAATGAATCATGAGCAGGAAGATCGCCTTTAAAACACTCGGTTGCCGGCTCAACCAGTTTGAAACAGATTCCCTGGCATCAGAATTTCACAATGCCGGTTACAAGCTGGTCGATTTTGAGGAGAAGGCAGATGTCTACGTGGTTAATACCTGTACAGTAACCAATCAGAGTGATAAAAAATCACGAAACCTCATCGGCCAGGCCAGGCGGAAACCAGGGAATGCCCTGGTCGTGGTTACCGGATGTATGGTAAACAGCCGGAAGGAAGCACTGGAAAGCCATAATGCCAGCACCTGTTTCATTGAAAATGACAGGAAATCTTCTATCCTCCCCATGGTTGAAGCTCATTACCGCGGGGAAATATTGCATCCGGACCATATGGATCCTGATGTATTTAACTTCAAACCAGCCGACACCACCTTCCATACACGCAGCCTGATCAAGATCCAGGATGGCTGTGACAATTACTGCACCTTCTGCATTGTGCCTTTCGTAAGGGGACGTGCTGTCAGCCGGCCATTTGAGAAGATCCGCGAGAATATCCAGCAGGTGCTGGATTTCGGTTTCAGGGAAATTGTCCTGACCGGGGTGAACATCGGGCGGTATGATCATAAGGGTACCAATTTTGAATCACTTGTGGAAAAGATCCTGGATATCCCGGGCGATTTCCGCATGCGGATCTCATCGATCGAACCGGATGGTTACGGAGACAGGTTCATTGAACTGTTCCGGCATCCAAAACTGATGCCCCATCTTCACATCTGCCTGCAAAGCGGATCCGATGCGGTTCTGCTGCGTATGAAAAGAATGTACACACTTTCCGAATTCAGGGCAATCGTAGATAAAATACGGAACAGTCACCCGGATTTCAACCTGACCACAGACATTATTGCCGGCTTTCCGGGCGAGACCGAAGAAGACTTCAGGGCCACCTGCGAGGTGGTGAAGGATATAGGATTCAGCCATATCCATACCTTTAAATATTCCATACGAAAAGGCACCCGTGCAGCATGTATGCCCGGACAGGTGCCCGAAAAAACCAAATCGGAAAGAAGCGGGATCATCCGTGTGATAGGGGAAGAGTATAAGCGGAAATACCGCTCCTCCCTGATCGGAAAAACCCAGCATGTCCTGGTAGAAAAAACCAGGGAACACGTTTCCCGGGGCTACGGGGAATTATATGTACCCATCGAATTCCGGTCACCGGATGCTAAGAAAAACCAGATACGGGAAGTGAAGATCACCGGCATTGCCGATGGAGAAGATCCGGTCCTTTTCGGCACACCCCGGTAATACACGTTCATATCTCGCGATAATTAGTTAATTTAAGGCTTCATTTGAAACCCCATTATTATGAACGGAGACCCCAGATTATACCAGTCACTTAAAAACCTTAACATCGGATTCGAATACCATGAGCATCCTGCTGTACCTACCGTGGAAGCAGCGATGGAATACTGGAAGGACATCCGGTCAACCCACTGCAAGAACCTGTTTTTCAGGAACCACAAAGGTAACCGCCATTACCTTGTCATCCTGGAGCACACTAATAAACTGGCCATCCGGGACCTGGAACAGATGCTGAAACAGGGTAAACTCAGCCTGGCTTCCGACCGGCGGCTCAATGAATGGCTTGGCCTTACCCCGGGTTCGGTAAGCCCGTTCGGGTTGATCAATGATTCGGAGAACCATGTTTATCTTTTCATCGATGACAATCTCAGAAAGGCAGAAAAGCTAAGCTTCCATCCCAACATCAACACAGCCTCGATTATAATCTCTTTTGATGATTTTATCCGTTTCCTTGACTACACCGGCAACGGGTACGAATTCATTCATCTCTACTGATAGTAAGCACCCTGTTCCGGTTTAAACCTACAATCAGTATATTTGCAAACTCTGCAAATGAAGTCAAAATCAAACTTTAATAAATCGCCCGTCATCCGTTTGAACGGAAGGGATAATGAATGCTTTCAGGGCTGGAAAAATATTTGCCTTGAACTGAACAGGAATCTGTCCGGCTGTAAGAAGCAAAAAAAAGTAATCGTTGTTGAGACCTACCAGGGTGTATTTCACGACGAGATTCTGAGCTCGATTACGGCTGAAATAGAGTTTAAACAAACCTATTTAACCGGGGATGTTTTATTATCAGAAGACAGGATCAATACACTGGTCTGCCCGGACCTTACCGATGATCGTGTGTTTGGCTTTCTTACCCGCCTTCATATGATCGATTTCTTTGACATTGATAAACTTGAAAAGTTAAAGGCCCGTTTAAAGGAGACCGGCAACGGAATATTTCTGATTTATGGTTATGGAGCTGCCATTGTTGAGCCGGAGCCGGATGTTTTAATATACGCGGATATGGCACGCTGGGAGATCCAGCAGAGAATGAGAAGAAGGGAGGTAAGCAACATAGGAGTTGAGAACAGGGAAGAAGCATTCGAATTGCAGTATAAAAGGGGATATTTTCTTGACTGGAGGATCTGCGACAGCTTGAAAAAAACATTGATGAGAAAGTGGGATTATGTTCTCGATACCAATGCTGAAAAGAATCCTAAGATGCTTACCGGAAAAGCTGTCACGGATGGCCTTAATCATGCATATACCCGGCCTTTTAGTGTAGTTCCATATTTTGATCCGGGGGTATGGGGAGGAGAATGGATGAGGGAAGTCTGTGATCTGGATAAGGAACCTGAAAATTTTGCATGGTGCTTTAATTGCATACCTGAAGAGAACAGCCTGTACCTGGGTATTGGTGAAGTACTATTTGAAATACCCTCCATTAACCTGGTATTCCTTGATCCGGTCAAACTTCTCGGAGATGCTGTTCATGCCCGTTTTGGTGATGAATTTCCCATCAGGTTCGATTTCCTCGATACAATGGATGGAGGTAATCTGAGCCTGCAGGTCCATCCTATGACAGAGTATATCCGGGAAAAGTTCGGGATCCATTACACCCAGGATGAAAGCTATTATCTGATGGATGCAGGAGAGGGCTCATCCGTTTACCTGGGACTTAAAAATGGAGTCAATCCGGAAAAAATGATAAAGGAACTTAAAGATGCTGAAAAAACCAATGGCATTTTTGATGCAGATAAACATGTACAGAACTGGCCCGCTAAAAAACACGATCATTTTCTGATTCCGGCCGGCACTGTACATTGCTCAGGGAAAAACGGAATGGTACTGGAAATAAGTTCAACCCCCTATATTTTTACTTTCAAGCTGTGGGACTGGGGACGGACCGGACTGGACGGGAAGCCCCGGCCCATAAATATTGAGCACGGGATCAATGTCATTCAATGGAACCGGACGGAAAACTGGGTAAAAAGAAACCTTGTCAACAAAATCGAGGAAATTAACAGGGGTGACGGGTGGGTGGAAGAAAAAACGGGACTTCATAAACGCGAGTTTATTGAGACAAGAAGGCACTGGTTTACAAAAAAAGTACATCATCATACGAATGGTGGCGTGGCTGTGCTAAATCTTGTGGAGGGCAGGGAGGTCATAGTGGAAAGCCCGGCAGATGCTTTCGAACCTTTTATTGTACATTACGCGGAAACCTTTATTGTCCCTGCCCATGTCGGGGAATACACGATATCACCGCATGGAGAATCATCAGGGAAAAAGTGTGCCACCATTAAGGCATATGTACGGACATAAATAAAAACAAATAAATAATTATCCAGATGGAAAGTAAAAAGAAAGATGATCAGATTGTTCTGACCCTGGATGCCGGAGGAACAAATTTTGTGTTCACAGCCGTGCAATCCAATGAGTTAATTATAGAACCCATCTCCTATCCCTCCTTTGCCGATGATCTTGAGAAATGTTTGCAAACCATAATCAGGGGATTTGAGGATGTCATTATAGCACTCCCCGGGAAAGCGGATGCCATCAGTTTTGCATTTCCCGGACCTGCTGATTATGATAAGGGTATCATCGGAGATCTGCCAAATTTTAAAGCTTTTAATGATGGTGTGGCACTGGGCCCCATGCTGGAAGAAAAATTTGATTTACCGGTCTTCATAAACAATGACGGGAATCTGTTTACTTACGGTGAAGCACTTTGCGGATACCTGCCGGAACTAAACAGCAAAATTGTTAATCAGGGAGGAATAAAGCAATTCAGAAACCTGATCGGCTTAACACTGGGAACAGGTTTTGGATGCGGAATTGTGATAAACGGCCAACTACTGAAAGGCGATAATTCCTGTAGTGCAGAAATCCACGATACCTTAAATAAATATAATCCAAACTGGAACGCTGAAGAAAGTGTGAGTACAAGGGCCATCCAACGGGTATACTGCGAGAAAGTGGGACTTCCCTTCTCTACCGGGTTAATGCCCAAAGATATCTTTGACATTGCCTCCGGTCTGAAAACAGGTAATAAACCTGCAGCACTGGAATCCTTTCGCCAGTTTGGCGAGGGACTCGGAAGTTCGATTGCAAACCTGCTTACCATAATTGATGGGATAGTTGTTCTCGGAGGAGGAATCACTTCAGCCTGGCCCCTGTTTGCCCCGGCTATGTTTAAAGAAATCAACAGGGACTATCAAAGCTTTGACGGCATTCCGTCGGCACGTTTACCATTTAAGGTTTATAACCTGGAGGATATAGCTGTTTTTTCTGAATTTGCTATGGGACAGGTAAAAGAACTGGCTGTACCACTTAGTAACAGAAGTATTGAATACGATAGTGTTCCACGGGTAGGTGTCGCAGTTTCAAAACTGGGAGCCAGCAAAGCAATAGCCCTGGGTGCATACGCCTATGCTAATCAACAGCTTGATAAATAAAATAATGATGAGAAAGATTAAGTATTTCATATCGCTGGTTTTTGCCTGCCTTGTCCTGACCGGGTATGGCCAGGATAATATGTTATGTCAGGGATACCATTGGACAGAGGATGAAGCAAATTTAATGATGAAAAAGTTTGCGATGGAGTGGGATGATATTAATTCCTGGGAGAAGAGAGCACAAAAAATCAAACAAGGCATTTTAGAAGGTATGCAGCTCAGCAAAATGCCTGAAATTACCGGAGAATTCAATCCGGTAATCAGAAATACACGGGTAATGGATGGGTATATTGTTGAAAATATTGCAATAGAAAGTTTTCCCGGGTTTTATATTACAGGAAATCTTTACAGGCCATCCATAAAAAAAGAAAAAAACGCAGCAATACTTTGTCCTCACGGGCATAGAAAAGATAAACGCTTTACCGATGATGTGCAAATACGAAGTGCTGTTTTAGCCAGGATGGGTGCCATAGTTTTTGCTTATGATATGGTTGGTTACGGGGAATGTCTTCAGGTCAGTCATAAAATACCTGTAGCTTTATTACTCCAGACATGGAACAGTAAGCGTGTTCTTGAGTATCTTATCTCCCTCCCGGATGTAGATTCAAACAGAATTGGAATGACAGGTGGTTCAGGTGGCGGTACCCAGACATTTATTTTAACTGCTATTGATGATAGAATAAAGGTATCTGTACCGGTAGTACAGGTATCCGCACATTTCTTCGGAGGTTGTGTTTGTGAAAGCGGAATGCCCATACATAAAAGTGATAATCATCAGACAAATAATGTTGAAATTGCTGCCCTTTGTGCTCCGAGACCTTTATTGCTGATCTCCAACGGGGCTGATTGGACAAGAAATACTCCCCGTATTGAATATCCCTATATTCAAAAAGTATATTCACTATATAACGCTGAGCATAAGGTGGAGAACGTTCATTTGCCTGCAGAAAAGCATGATTATGGCTACTCGAAAAGAACGGCAGCTTATAATTTTCTTGCTCATCACCTTCACTTGAAATCTGGTGAAATACCTTATGAAAATGCTTATAAAGAAGGTTTTGTAAAAATTTTACCCAAAGAAGATTTAAAGGTATTTACGGAAGAAAACCCAATGCCTGAAAATACCCTGCAGGGAGATGAAGCTGTAAAAAAATATCTGAATTTATAAGCCCAGGAACAGGATCGCTATTCCACTGAGCAATATGGTTCCCCCGGCAATTATATGTGTATATTTTTCAAGCCTGCCCAGCTTCAGGAAATTCAGACCATAGGAAGCCAGCAGTACAATTGTGAGCATGGTCAGGATAGTGACCACACTGAATACTATGGATACCTGTACAATGCCCCAGGTACTGTTCTGTGCGGCCGGGTACATAAGAATGGGTATGAGGGGTTCGCATGGACCCAGGAAAAAGATGGTGAACAGGATCCAGGGGGTTATGTTGTTCCTGTGGGTATGATTGTGCTCCGGTTGATGGCTGTGTTCGTGTTGATGAATGTGCTCATGTAAATGCACTGTGCCATCCGCATGGAAATGTTCATGTTTATGCGGCCTGTTGCCGGAAAGGCGCCAGAATCCCCAGATCATGTAAGCCAGTCCGAAGAGCACAAACAACCATGCCGCCAGGTTTCCCCGTGCGGATTCCAGTAATTCCAGTTTATTAAGCCCGATCCCGATCCCGATCCCTACTGTTCCCAGCAGTATGGAACTGACCACATGGCCGAACCCGCTTAACACGGTTACCCAGCTGGTTTTGGCGATACTCCACCTGCGGGCACGCGCCATTACTATGAAAGGAAGGTAATGATCCGGACCGATCACGGTATGAATAAAAGCAATGCTTGCGGCAGTCCAGGTTAAAACAGTAAGGTTTGCTGACATTATATAGTATTTAGACCCGCAGCCCCATGCTATCGGTTATCAGGATATTATTATATTTTAATGCGTTCCACTCATTACCAGTTCCCCGTGCTTAATTCCCTTTATGGCTTTCAGTTTGTCTGCAAGTT
>JAUVKJ010000212.1 GCA_030592145.1 Bacteroides sp. | reverse complement strand
TTATTCTGATCCGAGCAGATTGTACAACTCATCCAGGCGGGGAGTCAGGATGATCTCTGTTCGGCGGTTTTTCTGGCGGGATTCCACTGTGCCGGCATCATCAATGGGCAGGTACTCTCCCCTTCCCGAGGCAACAAGCCGGGTCGCATCAATGGATGAATTATCAAGAAGGATGCGAACGATCGACGTTGCCCTTTTTACACTCAGGTCCCAGTTGTCGGCAAAGGAAGCATTGGACCGGACGGGAACATCATCGGTGTGTCCCTCAACGGTGATCTTAATATCCCTGTTCTGTTCTAGCACCCCGGCCAGAACCCTGAGGGCTTCCACTCCGCGGGGATCCACTTCGATGCTGCCCGTTTTAAAAAGCAGTTTTTCATCCATCGAGACGTACAGCATCCCATTCTTTGTATATACCGAAAGCCCCTCTTTCTCAAATCCATAGAGTGCCTTAGAAATGGCATCCTTCAGGGATTTCATCTGTTTGTCCTTGGCATTCATGATCTGTTCGAGTTCCACCAGGCGCTGGTTTCGTTCTTCCAGCTCGGCACGAAGGCGCTCCAGGTCAACCATTTTCCTGGAAGCATTCTCCTCGAGTTCCCTCAGGATGTCCTCTTTTGCAAGCAAATCCTGCTGGGTTTTCTGCAACTCGGTAAGCAGGCGTTTGGTCTCCCTGGTATGTCCCTTTAACAGGGCCTCCTGCGACTGGCTCAGGTCGTCGTACCTACGGCTCAGTTCATCGTATACACTCTTCAGTTTGTCATACTCCTCCTGCACTTTCTCCTGTTTGGTTTGCACCCCTTCCAGGTCCGATTCAATGGAAGCGATCCGTGATTTCATCTCCAGGTTATCCACGTTCAGTTTCTCATTACTGGCAAAAAGCTCATCCCTTTCTTCGTTCAGGTCCATCTTTTTTGATTCCATCTCCCTGAATTTCTGGGTGGGAACGCAGGACACTGCCATCAGCAGGAGGATCAAGACTGAGAACCAAGATCTTATGTTCGTATTCATAGCCGTGATTTTTTATACACCTTAACCTGCCAAATTAGAAATAAATTCACTCAGACTAAACGGTGCTAAATAGAAGTTATTAACCACCAAGAATATGTATCTTTGTTGCATCGTGATACTTGACAGAATAGACTCGCCGGCTGATCTGAAGAGCCTGGGACCGGATGATCTGATCCAGCTTTCTGCGGAATTAAGAGAATTCATCATCGACATTGTATCGACCAACCCGGGGCATTTCGGAGCCAGCCTTGGTGTGGTTGAGCTTACCATTGCCCTGCATTATGTTTTTAATACTCCCGGGGACAGGATCATCTGGGATGTAGGACACCAGGCCTATGGCCACAAGATCCTGACCGGGCGCAGGAAAAAGTTCCACACAAACCGCAAATACAAGGGAATCAGTGGTTTCCCGAAACCTTCTGAGAGTCCGTATGATGCCTTTGGAGTGGGACATGCTTCCACTGCCATATCTGCAGCCCTGGGAATCGCCCTTGGATCCCAGCACAGGAAGCACAATGAACGGCAGGTAGTGGCGGTGATCGGGGATGGGGCGCTGACCGGGGGACTCGCATTCGAGGGACTAAACAATGCCGGGAGTGAGAAATCCAACCTTCTTGTAATCCTGAACGATAACGACATCGCTATAGATCCGAATGCCGGGGCCATCAAGGAATACCTGGTCGACATAACCACATCAAAAACCTATAACCGTTTCCGGAACGATATCTGGAACATCCTGGGGGCCCTCAGTAAACTGGGACCGAATGCGCAGAAGTATGCACAGAAGATCGAACAAGGGGTGAAATCCATGGTCCTGAAGCAGAGCAATTTGTTCGAATCACTGAATTTCAGGTATTTTGGTCCGGTCGACGGACACGACATCCTCCACCTCACCGACATCCTGAAGGATATGAAGCATATTCAGGGTCCCAAGCTCCTGCATGTTAAAACCAAGAAAGGAAAGGGTTTCGCCCAGGCAGAACTGAACCAGACCGCTTTTCATTCACCCGGGAAATTCGATAAGAATACCGGTAAGATACTATCCGTATCACTGGAAGAAAAAAGGCCTCCCAGGTACCAGGATGTATTCGGGCATACCCTGCTGGAACTGGCCCGAAAAAACGACAGGATCCTTGGCATCACTCCGGCTATGCCCACGGGCTCATCATTGAAAATTATGATGGAAGAAATGCCCGAAAGAACTTACGACGTCGGGATTGCCGAGCAGCATGCGGTGACTTTTTCTGCCGGCCTGGCGATCGAAGGAATGATCCCGTTCTGCAATATTTATTCTACATTCATGCAGCGCTCCTATGACCAGGCCATCCATGATGTGGCCCTGCAGAACCTTCCGGTTGTATTTTGCCTTGATCGCGGGGGACTGGTAGGTGATGACGGCCCTACACATCACGGGGTATTCGACCTGGCATATATGCGTTCCATACCCAATATGATCGTTTCAGCACCTATGAACGAAGAGGAACTCAGGAACCTGATGTACACCGCACAACTTAAGAACCATGGACCGTTCTCCATCCGGTATCCCAGGGGAAGGGGTGTTCAGACCGACTGGAAAAAATCATTCAGGGAAATCCCGGTCGGAAAGGGCAGGTTGCTGCGAAAAGGTATGGACATTGCTATCCTCTCGATCGGTACAGCAGGGAACCTCGCCGCGGATGCCATCGATCAGCTGGAAGAATCTCACATCAGCGTGGCCCATTATGATATGCGATTTGTCAAGCCACTTGATGAAGACCTCCTGCATAAGGTCTTTAAGCTGTACAAACAGGTCGTAACAATTGAAGACGGCACCATTACCGGTGGATTCGGATCTGCCTTACTCGAATTTATGGGTGATCATGGTTATCATTGCCAGGTAAAGCGCCTGGGTGTGCCCGACCGATTTATCGACCATGGAACACAGGCCGAGCTTTACAGGGAATGCGGCTATGATTCCGGGAGCATCGTAAAAACCATCAAAACACTCGTCAAACCCAAAGTTCTCTCCAGGGCGGTATAATTCCACCAGTCAAAATTTGTATGCTAAAGGCATTGATTAGCACGTCACTGAATTTTGTGCAAGTAAGCACAAAATGTAGGTGCCTTTGCTCACAATGCCTTTCGCTTACAATCCAATCTTGATAGGCTCCTCCGCAAACAATGCCTTCAACCTTATTGAAAATTTTGAAAGGCGGTTCCATTTGCAATGCCTTGTGCAAAATGCAAACTTTGAGACTGCAGATTAACTCTTTGTGATGGCAATCAGAAAATATCGGGGTTAATCCAGATCGAATTTAATGCCTTGGGCAAGGGGCAGTTCGGTGGAATAATTGATGGTGTTGGTCTGCCGCCTCATGTAGGCTTTCCAGGCATCTGAGCCGGATTCGCGCCCGCCACCGGTATCTTTCTCCCCGCCAAATGCTCCGCCGATCTCGGCACCTGAGGTCCCGATATTCACATTTGCTATCCCGCAATCCGATCCTGCGTTTGATAGGAAAAGCTCTGCCTCCCGCATGTTAAGGGTGAAGATCGCGGATGTGAGTCCCTGGGGCACCCCGTTATTTAATGCCAGGGCATCCTCGAATTTCTTGTATTTCATCAGGTAGAGAAGTGGTGCGAAGGTTTCTTCCTGTACGATCTCCCAGTGATTTTTGGCTTCGGCAAGGGCAGGCACAACATAAGTCCCCGTAACAAAATCTTCTCCTTCCAGGACTCCCCCCCCAAACAGGATAATACCTCCATGCTCTTTTACCTTCTCAATCGCTTCGGTATACATGGCAACAGCCCCGGTATCGATCATTGGTCCCACAAGGATTGTTGAGTCCAGAGGGTTCCCTATCTTCGTGGCAACCTGTTTGTATGCCTTGATCAGGCGGTCCCTGACCTGCTCATACACCTCTTCATGAATAATCAGGCGCCGGGTGGAAGTACAGCGCTGCCCTGTGGTCCCGACAGATCCGAATACAATGGCCGGAATAGTTATATCCAGGTCGGCTTCTTTCGATACGATGATGGCATTATTCCCTCC
>JAUVKJ010000166.1 GCA_030592145.1 Bacteroides sp. | reverse complement strand
GAAGAAAAGCTTTATCGTCAAAGCAACACAATACCATAGGGATGTTATTCCGATTCATATAAGCGGACAGAACACAAGGCGTTTTTACCGTCTGGCCAATCTCCGTAAGTTTCTCAGGATCAAGTGGAATCTGGAAATGTTCTTTCTTCCCGACGAAACCTACAAGCACAGGAATAAAACCTTTACCCTCACCATCGGCAAACCCATTCCCTATTCCGCATTTGACAGAACCTGCAAACCCAATGAATGGGCCTCCCGTGTCAGGAACCTGATCTACAGGCTTCCCACAGAGGAGGATTCCTCTTTACACGAAGCAAAATAATTCGTATTTTTACTGAAACAGTCCAGCTCCCATGAAACCAATCATCCGCGCTATCCCGAGAAAAGACCTTGAAAAGGAACTGACCGAAGACAAGTTCATCCGCATGACCAACAAAGCGGAGAATGAGCTTTACATTATCACGGCTCATGATTCGCCGAACCTGATGCAGGAAATCGGCCGCCTGAGGGAGCTGACATTCAGGGTAGCCGGCGGGGGAACCGGCAAATCCGTCGACATCGATAATTTTGACACCATAGAGGATCCCTACAGGCAGCTGATTGTGTGGGATCCGGACCAGGAGGAGATCCTGGGAGGTTACCGTTTTCATCTCTGTGGTATGGATACGGACAGGGAACAATATTCCAAAGCCACCCTGGCTACGGAAAAACTGTTTAATTTCTCCGACAGGTTCCGAAAAGAATACCTGCCCGATATAATTGAGCTCGGAAGGTCATTCGTACAACCGGCCTACCAGTCCACCAGCCGGAAAAGCAAGGGTTTGTATGCCCTGGACAATCTGTGGGACGGACTGGGAGCCCTGATAATCGACAACCCGTCAAAACAATTCTTTTTCGGGAAGGTCACCATGTACTCAAACTATAACCAGAGGGCGCGCAACCTGATACTGTACTTTATAAATAAGCATTTTCCCGACAACGAGAATCTGGTTACGCCCATTGATCCGCTCGAAACCGACATAGACCACGAGGAGATGAAAAGCATTTTTACCGGGCGGTCCTACCTTGAAGATTACAAGATCCTTTCGCAGAACGTCCGGGCCTTCGGGGAAAACATCCCGCCCCTGATCAACGCCTACATGAACCTCTCTCCTTCTCTTAAAACCTTCGGAACGGTCATCAATCCCCTGTTCGGCGGTGTGGAAGAAACCGCCATCCTGATCACCATAAATGACCTTTATAAACAAAAGGTGGAACGGCACATCGCAAGCTACGCTCCCCAGAGCAAATACCAGATTTTCAGGTTGATCAACCGTCTCCGCAGGATGCGCATGATCTACGGTTCATCCAAAAAAGGATGATTGAAAAATAGTCCCAACCCTAGTAGGCCCTGACGTTTTTCCCTTTAATGTAATTAATGAAGGACTTGTTTACGACCACGTTCCCTCCGGGCGTGGGGTAATCGCCCGTAAAATACCAGTCGCCCCTGTGGTCCGGGCAGGCTATATTCAGGTTTTTGACCGACTGGTAAACAATTTTTACCTCGGCATTGATCCCCTTCGAGGTCAGCAGTTCCCCGATCTTATCAGAGATCTGCTCATAGGTAAACCGCTCATAGATCATCTTCACATGGTTAATGACTTCCTCCCTGGGTTTCCCTTTTTCTTTAACGGCCCTGTTATAGACCTCGTTGATCACCGCTTCCATGCCGTTCTCCTTCAGCAGTGCAATGGCCGCCTGGAAAGCGACGAAATCACCCAGTTTAGCCATGTCTATGCCATAACAATCGGGGTAGCGGATCTGGGGCGAGGAGGATACGATGACGATCTTTCTGGGACCCAGGCGGTCGAGGATCTTCAGGATGCTTTGTTTCAGTGTGGTACCGCGTACAATACTATCGTCGATCACCACCAGGTTATCCTTGTTTTTCCTGATGGTTCCGTAGGTAATATCGTAAACATGGCCGACCAGGTCATCCCTGCCTGCATCCTGCGAAATAAATGTGCGCAATTTAACATCCTTTACGGCGATCTTTTCCACTCTTGGCCGGTGACTGATGATGCGGTCAATCAATTCGGGTGTGAGTTTGCCGGCATTCTCCACCAGCTTTTTCTTTTTTTCTGTGTTCATGTAATCCTCGACTCCGCTGATCATGCCATAAAACGCCGTTTCGGCGGTATTCGGGATAAACGAGAATACAGTGCCGTCAACGTCATGGTCAATTGCGTTCAGGATATCGGGAGTAAGCAGGTTTCCCAGTTTTTTTCGTTCCTGGTAGATATCCTTGTCGCTTCCGCGGGAAAAATAGATACGTTCAAAAGAGCAGGATCTCTTTTCCTGCGATTCACGTATTTTCTCCATGGACACCCTGCCGTTCTTTTTAATGATCACGGCATGCCCCGGCTCGATTTCGTGTACCTGTTCCGACGAAACATTCATTACAGTCTGAATAACAGGGCGCTCAGAAGCTATAACTACGATCTCATCGTCCCTGTAAAAATACCCCGGCCTGATCCCCCATGGATCCCTGTATGCAAAGGCATCCCCGTGCCCTATGAGTCCCGCGATCACATGTCCGCCGTCCCATCGCTTGCTCGCTTCACTCAGGACCTTTGGCAGGTCCAGGTTTTCCGCAATGAGATTTGAGATCTCGACATTGGGGTGTCCTGTATTTTTAAACTTTTCAAAAAGCCTCTGGTTTTCTTTATCGAGGAAATGGCCGATATTCTCAAGGATGGTTACCGTATCCGAGAAATCCTTGGGATGCTGTCCGAGTTCAACCAGAATGTTAAATAGTTCCTCAACGTTGGTCAGGTTAAAGTTCCCGGCAAGTACAAGGTTCCTGGATTTCCAGTTGTTCTGGCGCATAACGGGATGAACATTGTCCAGTTTATTCTTTCCGTAAGTTCCATAACGCAGGTGTCCGAGGTATAGTTCCCCGACAAAAGGGAGGTTCTCTCTGGCCCAGCCGGCATCTTTGAAACGGTCCGGGTACTTGCGTCCGGGCTTTTTGAATTCCAAGGAAATTTTCCTGAAAACATCCATGATAGCGGAATCCCTGGCAGACCGGTGACGTGAGATGAATTTATTTCCAGGGGGACTATCCAGATTTATGCAGGCCACCCCGGCACCATCCTGGCCGCGGTTGTGCTGCTTTTCCATCAGCAGGTAAAGCTTGTTCAGCCCGTATTTCCAGGTCCCGTACTTGTATTGGTAATATTCCAGCGGTTGAAGCAACCGGATCAGTGCAATTCCACATTCGTGTTTGATCAGTTCACTCATTCCCTTGTATTATCATTTCTCCAGCTATTTTTCAGGAAAATCAATTATGTCATAGACTATGAAAGCTGTTGGAAAATACTTTTTTATCCTGTTCAGCAATTTCAAAGTCTCGGATTTACTTCTGTATCCCCCGATATAAACCTTGAAATTCGGATCATCGTAGATCACATCATTCCGTATACCCTCATATCTGCTTAGAAAACGGGCTTTTGTCTCATAGGCCTCCTCCCTTGAATTATGTGCGGAACCCGAATAGATCCTGATCCAGTAACAGGGAATGCCGCCGAGTTTCCTGTTCTGCTCCATGAAAAGCAGCAGGACCTCATCCAGCTTCTCTTCCTGGATGATACGAACCTCCCCTCCCTGTGTTTCACGGTAAAAAAGTTGTTTGTATATCCGGGACTCCGTCTCGGTCTGTTCATGGTCCTGTGCCAAAAGAGACGAGGCCAATAAATTGAATATCAAGATAATATACAAAATTTTATACATGGCTCGGAATTCTGCAACAAAAATAAGAAAAAAAATCAGCCCGGAAATATTTACCGATTCATATGTATATAACGCTTCAAAACGAATATTTTGTAAATTGTAGGTCTGTTTTGCAAATGAAAAACACATCCCACCCATGAATAAAACCACCCGATCCATTCTGATATTTCTGTTTCTGTCTGTGCTTCTATCGATATTCCCGGCACGGATCATGGCATACCAGGTCCTGGAGGCAGACTACTCCGTTGCCATGGGCAAGGATACAACACATCACGAGGCAGTTTCCCATGAGGAAGGTGATGTTCATTCGGAAGGAGACGCTCATGCGGAAGAAGGGCACCAAAGCAATATGTACCCCCTGCTTTTTATTATTATTGCGCTTATTATTGGTGCCGGTACCCGCCACTGGTTAAGGAAAAGTCCACTGCCTTTCACCGTCTCCCTGCTGCTCATTGGATTGGGACTCGGGGCTGCCAACCGGCTTGGCTGGTTTGGGGTCTGGCACATCGGGGGCCTGAATCTCAGTATGGATTTCCTGGGACAATCGCTGGACTGGGCAGGGCAGATCGATCCTCATATCATTCTCTTTGTGTTCCTGCCCATACTGATCTTTGAGGCTGCCTTTGCAATGGATGTGCATACCTTTAAAAGATCCTTTACCAATGCCTTTTTACTTGCCGTACCCGGAATCATTATCGCCCTTTTGCTGACCGGGGCTCTCGTGATGGGAATGAAAGTATCAGGGCTGGGATTTACCGGATGGGGATGGACCATGGCTCTCCTGTTCGGGGCTGTCGTTAGTGCCACGGACCCTGTTGCAGTGGTAGCCCTGCTGAAGGAACTTGGCGCCAGCAAAAAGCTCGGAACGCTTATTGAAGGAGAATCTCTTTTGAACGATGGTACGGCCATTGTTATCTTTATGGTTCTCCTGGCATCGATCACAGGAGCAGGTTCGCAGGCTTCACCTCTTGTTGAGTTCGTAAGGGTAGCCTTCGGTGGTGTACTCGTTGGTATCGTTTTCGGCTGGCTTACCATCCGCTGGGTAAAAAAAGTGTTTAACGATGCCCTGATCGAGATCACAGTGATCGTTGCCGCCGCCTACCTGACTTTTTTCGTGGCAGAGCACTTCCTTCATGTATC
>JAUVKJ010000030.1 GCA_030592145.1 Bacteroides sp. | reverse complement strand
AGTCTGCGGCGGATTCGACACTCCTGTCGGCGATGCCGTTCTTCAGCGGATCAAAGGCCCCGGCCAGGTTGGCCGGAATGTAAGAGATCACATGGATGATGCTGTATCCCAGGACGATCAGGACGAGATAAACGATTGACACCAGTATCATGACCGTACCCCCGGCACGTAATACATCATGAAGAAGGTAAAAGATCAGCCAGAATACCGTCACAACGCTGATGAGATAAAAAATGGTCAGTAAAGTACGCTGAATCCCGTAAAGAATACTGAATGATCTCGGCCTTGCAAACATTGGGATAAATTTCTCTCAAAAATAAGAAAAAGAAATCACTCCATAACCAGAAACCTGAAGTCAGATCGCAGGGTGTACAATCCTACGGCTTTTCCGTTACAAACGAAAGGTGTAGGTGTATTTTATCATTACTGTGCGGCCTGCAAGACCGGGGCGATACGGGATCTCTTGTTTCAGGCCGGTATTGGTGTCTTCGTTGTAAACCAGCCAGAGATCATTGCCTTCCCTGGGGTTGTACCGGAAACGAACATTTGAACCAATGCCACGGGTATCGCTGTTGTACTGGATAAAAGCGCTGAAGGAAACCTTGGTGCTGAACATGATAAGCGCCTTCAACCTCCCGATATGGGAAATATACTCCTGGTCCCGCACTGAAAGATCAACATGGCTGTAAATATAGGTCCCGCTGAGCATTAAGGAGGATGAAATACTCCAGGTGGGTTGAAACTGAAGGTTGACCAGGCTGCCATCGTAATAAGCTCCCACCCCGGCTCTGATGTGCATCCATGCAGGCAGGGTCATAGGAGTGGCTATTATTCCCTGCATCTGGGGGAAGGCATAATACCCTATGGGTACCTCAGCATTATCCGATAAGTCAAAGGTCTCGAATACATTCTCGATCCGGTAAACTCCCCCAAGCTGGAACTGCCAGAAATTCTTGAATTCCAGAGAGTAATCAAACTGATACTCTCCTGATTCCCGAACACCGCGGGTCGTGCTGAAAAAATCCTTGATATTGCACCCGGGTCCATGCCTCAGCAGTGACGAGGATTCCGGCATCAACCAAGTATAGTTAAGAGTTCCACCGTAAATGTAATAATCCACCCTCGACTGAAATCCAATGCCGGGATTGTATTCCTTACCCGCCCCTGAGATGAGTAAATCATAATGAAAACCTACGTTCCGGCGGCGTTCCCAGCCCAATCTAAATCTTGCATTATCCATTGAAAACGGTTTATTTGCCAAGCCATTTTCGAAAGACTGCCCCCACATCAGATGTAAATACTCATTCCCGGTAACCCGCAAGAGGGCATCGAACCCGTAAACCTGGTTAAAACTCCCGTCGAGTCCCAGGCGTGAAGTGTATATCCCCCCGGCATAGGAATTCTCATTCAGTATCCTTTTTTTTACACGCAAAACCCCGAAGTTCTCAGAAGGCAGGCTGTCAGAGCGCATGGTCTGCATATTCAGGAATCCCATATCCCAGCCGTTTTTTCTCCCGATCAGGCGGGCACCTCCAATGATGGGTACAATATGCCCATCTTCATCCAAACCGATCCGGCGGCTGTAGAACATGGTGCTCGAACCGCCGGTATTGAAATCAAAAACGCTGGCCCGTTCCAGAAAAAACTGCCTCTTCTCTTCGAAGAAAAGGTCAAACCGGGTCAGGTTCACCTGTTCATCATCCGCCTCCACCTGGGCAAAATCCGTATTCACAGTAAGATCAAGGGTCAGGTTACTCGTTATGCCGTATTTCAGGTCGAGTCCGGCATCCAGTTTTTCATATCTGCTGTACACATATTCGGTTTCCGTCTCATTCAGTTCATTCATCTGGCTGATCCCTGCCACGGCATAGGGTGTTATGTACAGGGGTTTTTGAGACTTCAGCCCGGTAAATACCACATCCTGCGCGAGGGATACCTTCCATGCGCTGAATCCACCGTATTCATTCGATATGGCAGGATAAACATACATTTCGTTATGATGGGGTAACCACCGCATAATGATAAGTCCCATTTCAACCTCCCCATCCTTCTCCTGGAATTTAAGGCTGGACACGGGGATCCGCATTTCCGAGAACCACCCCTCATGATTCTGCAGGCTCCTGACATCCCAGTGAGTATTCCAGCTTATGTTAATGGGAAGAGGGTCCTCCCCTGTTGCGTCATTGTATATGGCTATGTCAAGGCGCAGCCCGGTGGGTGTTGTCCAGAAAGCCAGCCCGGTTTCATTGTCGTTATAGGAATCGAAGATGACACCGAGGTAGTCGCAGTCCCCCTTAAAATCATCCCTTTTTTTTGATGTGGCCTGTATTTTAGACGGGTCTTTATCGTATAAGGAGGCACCGATATATATAAAATTGTCATCGAAAAGAAGGCGGACCTCGGTTCTTTCCTGCGGCTCCTTCCCGAAAACGGGAATATGGGTTACCATCGGAAATGGTTCACAGAACTGCCATGCTGCCTCGTCGGGCATACCGTCAAATACGATCTCACCCTGCAGGCGTTTTATGTACACGGGCCCTTCTGTTCCGGCAGGATATGCCGGGGGGAGAAGTAAAACAGCCAACAGAATAAAAGCCGCAAGCTTAGAAACGCAAAACATTGGTTACTAAGTTAACTAATCTGTTCTGTATGACATGCTTCTTCGACGAAATCACCCAGCCTTCCATAGGCCTCATACAGGGCCTTGTATTTTTCGGCATTCTCCGGGATGGGCTCGTATACGGCATCGAATCCTGCTCCCATTCCCTTCTGGGCTTTCTCAACGGTATCGTAGAGGCCGGCCACGACCCCGGCAAACATGGCAGCACCAAGGGCGACAGTTTGTTCAGATCTGGCCACCTTGATTGACATATTCAGGGCATCGGCCATGATCTGCATTACGAAGGGTGATTTCCTGGCAACACCACCCAGGGCGATCACGCCATCGATCCTCATTCCTTCGGAAATAAAACGGTCGATGATCTTCCTGGATCCGAATACCGTTGCTTCCACCAGGGCACGGAAAATCCGTGGCGCATCGCTTCCCAGGCTGAGTCCCATAACAGCTCCCTTTAATGCCTGGTTGGCATCGGGGGTACGGCGCCCGTTCATCCAGTCAAGGGCCACTATTCCGGATTCACCGATATCAATTTTTTCAGCTGCCGCGGTCAGTTCCGGTATGATCTTATCGCTCACTTCATCCACCAATTTCTTTCGGGTAGCATCGTCAATCATATCTGTTTTAGCGAGAATATTATCAAGGGGCCAGGCAATAACGTTCTTGAACCAGGCATATATATCGCCAAAGGCAGACTGCCCGGCCTCGAGTCCCAGCATACCCGGGGTTATGGATCCGTCGACCTGTCCGCATATTCCGCTTACCAGGGTATCACCCACCTCATCAAAAGGGGCAATCAGCATGTCGCAGGTGGAGGTTCCCATGACCTTGCTGAGGTAAAAAGGCTCGATCTCCCCTCCAACAGCACCCATGTGGGCATCAAAGGCACCAACGCCTACAAGCACCCCCTCCGGAAGGTTAAGCTTATTGCTCCATTCCTTTGTAAGGGGGCCTGCAGGGACATCCGAAGTATAGGTATCCCTGTACAGGCGTCCGCGCAAGCCAGCCAGCAAGGGATCGAGATTTACCAGGAATTCCTCTGCCGGCAAACCACCGAATCTCTCATGCCACATTGCCTTATGCCCTGCCGCACAGCGGCTGCGCTTCAGGGTCAGGGGATCGGTGTTCCCTGTAAGCACGGCAGGTATCCAGTCACAGTGCTCCACCCATGAAAAGGCATTTTCCCGTATGGATTCGTCCACTCGCAACATGTGCAGGATCTTGGCCCAGAACCACTCGGAGGAATAAATCCCTCCCTCAAATTTTGTATAGTCCACTCCTCCCCAGTTGCGGGCGGCCTCGTTGATCTCCGCTGCTTCCTTAACTGCCGTATGATCCTTCCACAGAACAAACATTGTATTGGGATTCTCCTCGAATCCGGGGGTGAGTGACAGGGGCGTACCCTGCTTATTGACGGCCACGGGAGTGGAACCGGTGGTGTCTACGGAAATCCCCATGATGTTCGTCCTGATCTCCTCAGAAACCTTATTCAGGCTGTTTTTAATGGTCCTCTCTAATCCCTCGATATAATCCAGCGGGTGCTGCCGGAACTGGTTATCGGCAGGAACACAGTATTTGCCTTCCGTCCAGCGGGAATAATAATGTACGTCAGAGGCCACTTCCTCACCGTTGGCGGCATTCACGATCACCGTGCGGACCGAGTCCGTTCCATAATCCAGTCCGATCACAAACTTGTTGTTTTCCATTGCGTGGTAGTATAAATTATCTCTGTCCGTAGGATGCATCCTTCCCGTGCTTGCGCAGGTAATGCTTGTCAAGGAGACAGGGGTCGATGGGCTTTTTATTCCCAAGGAATTCACTGCGGAAGGCCATTTTTGCCACTTCGTCCATCACCTTGGCGTTGTGTACGGCGTCATGCGGGTCCTTTCCCCATGCAAAAGGGCCGTGCTGTGCCACGAGAACACCGGGAATCGTCATGGGGTCAAGGCCCTTGAAGGTCTCCACGATCACCACGCCGGTGTTGTGCTCATAGGCCTCTTTCACTTCCGCCTCGGTCAGCAGCCGGGTGCAGGGAATCTCCCCGTAAAAATAATCCGCGTGGCTGGTGCCGTATGCAGGAATTGAACGCCCGGCCTGTGCCCAGGATGTGGCCCATTCGCTGTGCGTGTGGACAATCCCGCCGGGACCGGAAAACTCACGGTACAGATGAAGATGGGTTGGGGTATCCGAGGAAGGTTTCAATTCCCCTTCAACGGTATTCCCGTCCAGGTCGAGGACCACCATGTCATCCGCTTTCATGTCATCGTAGGAAACACCGCTGGGCTTAATCACCACCATTCCCCTTCCACGGTCGATCCCGCTTACGTTTCCCCAGGTGAATATTACCAGCCCGTACTTCACCAGGTCAAGGTTGGCCCGGCATACCGATTTTTTCAGTTCTTCCAGCATCTTTTTGGTTTTCTTAATTATTGTACAAACCCGACAGCTGTCCGATCAATGCTTATCTGTAAAACACCGGAACCAGCCAGAACCCTTGTAATGAGCAGGATATATGCCAAACTAAAGGTCCTGGGCTATTCTTCCTTCTTAGATGTCAGCTTTGATGTGGCAAGCATAAATACTCCAAACGCCAGCATTGCCAGGCCTGTCCAGAGATTGACATTGATGTCGAGTGAACGCCTGTACAATTCAGCATCACCCGAAGTTGCCAGGCCATAAATGGCCAGCAGCAGTCCCAGGATAGTGAACAATAATCCGATCGGTATTTTAATATCTAAACCCATAACTTAATTTTTACCAGAAGATTATACTTAATATAATTGCCATGATCCCGATGAGGATGGACAGGGGAACGGGACGATTGTACCATACAATACCTTCTTCCCTGATCCTGGGTGTCAGCGAGTAGACAAGACCCTTCATATCCTCATCGCTTTTTTTCTGTCTGGTGGCCAGGGAAATGATGATGGTAAGAACAAGGGCTGCCGTAAATGCATAGATGGCGGTCCAGAAGTTCTGGGCCATCTCGCTCGGGTAGGTATGTACGACCGTACCCATCCATCCACCCTTGACCAGGGTTTCTGCCCCGGCCGGCGCTGTGATCCCGTGATGGATGGAGGCTGCCAGGGTACCCGAAATAAGCCCAAAGAAAGCCCCGTGCCCGGTCGAGCGTTTCCAGAACATACCCAGCAGGAAGGTGGCAAACAGGGGTGCGTTGATAAAGGCGAATATCAGTTGCAGGAAATCCATTACGTTGTTAAACATGCGGGCCATATAGGCTGCCGCGATGCTCACGAGAACGCCGAATATCGTAGTCAGCTGTGCCACCCTGAGATAATGCTTGTCGGATTTGTTACTGTTGATGTAGCTCTGGTATATATCATAAGTCCACACCGTATTGAAGGCGGTAACGTTCCCGGCCATACCGGACATGAAAGAGGCCATCAGGGCGGTGAGTCCGAGTCCCAGCATCCCGGTCGGGAAATAATGTATAAGCAGTACCGGGATCACCTTATCGTAATCATAGCTGTTTCCCTTGAGAGGAAGCTCGAATCCTGCCTCAGGCATGGTCGTAAGAGCGATGGCGATCATCCCGGGAATAATGACCAGGAACGGCAGGAACATCTTGGGACCGGCCCCGATCAGGGGGATTTTGCGTGCCCCTGCCATGGAATCGGCTGCCATGGCACGCTGTACGACCAGGAAGTTGGTGCACCAGTAACCGAATGAGAGAACAAACCCTAGTCCCACTATAATACCCATCCACTCAACCCCCATGGGGTTCGAGCCGGTACTTCCCATATATTTCCAGGAATGGCTCCAGGCTCCCCCTTCATACCCGTTCCGAACGGCCACTTCAACCAGGCTCTCTTGCAGTCCCTCCCATCCGCCGATATTTATGAGTCCCAGGATCACCAGCGGTGCAAACCCGATCACGATCAGGAAAAATTGCAACACCTCGTTGTAGATCGCTGATGTGAGTCCCCCCAGATACACATAAACCAGCACGATCACCGCGGAAACCAGCAGGCTGAAATTGAAGTCCCACCCCAGGAGGGTTTCCATCAGCATCGCCAGGGCATACATGGAGATCCCGGAGGCAAATATGGTCATTACGGCAAAGGAGAATGCATTGAAGCCCCGGGTCTTTTCATCGAACCGCAGTTTCAGGTACTCCGGCACCGACCTTGCTTTCGAGCCATAATAGAAAGGCATCATGAAAATGGCAAGGAAGATCATGGCGGGGATTGCACCGACCCAGTAAAAATGGACAGTAGCCATGCCGTACTTGGCACCCGAGGCAGCCATCCCGATCACTTCCAGCGCACCCAGGTTGGTAGCAATAAATGCCAGTCCAGTGATCCAGGCAGGGATCGATCGACCGGCTTCGAGAAAATCCGTTGAGGATTTCATATACCGCTTAAGCGTCCAGCCGATGCCCAGCACAAATCCGAAATAGACCAGCATGATCAAATAGTCTATCCAGCTTAAATTGAAAGATAATTCCATTAGATTTTGTAATTAGTTATTTAAGATTAATTAGTTATTTAAGATGTAATAAAGGTTTAAAAATATGAATTATTCTAAATCCGGTGGTTATTTTTTCATCAATTCCTCAAATATTGTATGCCGGATGCTGTCAGGCGTCTCCATATCCGTGATTTTCCCATATATTTGGGACTTGTTTAAAATCAATATAAAATGAGAATAAGGGTCCTGAGCATTAAAAAAGGACAAGTCCTTCGCGGACGAACATGCACGCTGGCAGGAAGAGAGGGTCGAAAGGCTGAAGTCAGGAACGGGGTGGTTGAATCTCGCTGGACTGTACGGATCGAAGCGGGGGAAAAGTTTGCCGGACATTAAGCAGTAAACAGCGGGATGCCATATTGACGCAATAGTATTTTGCACTTCTTGGGAGATATTCTTATTTTTAACTAAACTTTATACCATGAAAGCAATCCATTTTCTACTTATCCCGGTACTGATCCTGTCGCTCGGCTCCTGCAAAAATTCGAAGTTTGGAAGGGGACTGAGGGGGCTCCCCGAATATCCGCCGGAGGCGGAATGGTTTCTCGACGCGGAGGGATTCCGGAAAACCATTGACGGTAAGAAAACAGATCTTTACAGGCTTAGCAATGAAGCCGGCATGGAAGTATATGTCACCAATTTCGGGGCGGTGATCCCGGCCATCCTGGTACCTGATAAAGATGGCAACCTGGGAGATATTGCACTCGGCTTTAACGACGTGGATAGTTACGCAGCTGAAGGTGATCCCTATCTCGGAGCCGTTGTGGGACGCTATGGGAACCGGATCGACGGGGGGAAATTCGAGCTGGAAGGTACTGTCTATGAACTTCCTGTCAACGAAACCGGCAACCAGAACCAGCTACACGGCGGACCAAAAGGTTTTAGCGAACTGGTCTGGGAAACGGGCGAGGTGACAGATAACTCGATCACACTGAGCCTTGTCAGTCCCGACGGGGACATGGGATACCCAGGGAACCTGGATCTGTCACTTACCTACACCCTCACCGACGACAACGCCCTTGAGGTAGTTTACAGGGCTGTGACCGATGCACCCACTGTGGTCAATCTCACCCAGCACACCTATTTCAATCTCCTCGGCGAAGGCAAGGGAACCATCCTCGACCACGAAGTCATGCTGAATGCGAATCATTATATCCCGATGAATGAACGCTGTATCCCTACAGGTGAGATCGCACCCGTGGAGGGAACACCCATGGATTTCAACACCCCCACAAAGGTCGGACTCAGGGTGAATGATGATTTTGAGCAACTGGTGCTAGGTAAGGGATATGACCACTGCTGGGTGCTGAATGCTGCAGAAGAGGGACTGAACCTGGCTGCTACGCTGTACTGTGAGGAAACCGGAAGGTTCCTGGAAGTACTGACCTCCGAGCCCGGCGTACAGTTCTACATCGGGAACTTTCTCGACGGATCCCAAACAGGCAAATCTGGCGCCAGCTACGAACGTCGCAGCGGATTGTGTTTTGAAACCCAGCACTTCCCTGACTCACCGAACCAGCCGAACTTCCCGTCGACGGTTCTGAATCCCGGAGAAAAATATTATCAAAAAACCGTTTTTAAGTTTTCTGTGAAATAAGTGGATACACCCTATAGCTATCGCCCATGCCGGGCGAACAACGAAAGTGCTTCTATCAGGGAGCGCTTTTTTTTATTCAGAAACGATATACCATCACGATCTGTGCGGTGTAGTAGGTGTCATTCGAGACGGACGAAGCCGGTGAAAAGCCGTCAAGGAAATCTGTGGTAGTCAGCCGGCCGCCGGCCTGAAAGCCCCAGAAAATATTGTTATCGACCCGGTACAGGAGTCCTGCCCCGCCTATCAAAATTACGGTGTATCGGTTGAAGGCCGGAAGCTCTTCTGCATTTTCATGAGTGTGGGTGGGATAGAATAACAGCGGACCGCCGCCGGCGAAAAGATAGGGCCTGATTCTGGGCTTGTAACCCATATGCCCGCCCCGGCCAGATCCCCGCCCCTCCTTGAGCAGGTAGAATTCAATCTGCCCGGTCATCTCTACCATGATGGTATAATACTCCATTCCCCGGCTATCATTTTCGGTTCCGGCATCTGAACCCAGTGCCAATCCCCCTCCAAGGCTGGCTTTCAGCGCAAGGTAAGGATGCAGGCGGTATTTCCCAGTAACCTCGATATTGCCCCCGTATCCCACATTTCCTATATCCGTAAACATGAATGTGGGTCCCGCGCCAAACTGCAGCTCAAAGAAAGCCTGCCTCTTCCCAATCTGGCTGAACACGGGAGAAACCAGCATAAAAACCATGATATATGTTAACGATGATCGCTTCATTCAACGCTATGCCGAAGGCTTTTGCTCATGGTCTACGGAGAAATGCCCGGAAAGGTTACAAAAAAACCGGCAGGTGTGCCGGGCAGGCTTTCATCTTATGGACCTGCCTGATCAGTACATTTTATTGATCATGGCCCCGATCTCGTTGCGCTTCTTCAGGGAAAATTTTCGCTCTTCTCCGCTTTTCATCACAACATTCAGGCCGGTTGGAAGGATCTTCATGGTGTTAAAAAAGATAACCTCGAGTATCTCGCCGGGGATGATCTCCAGGTCATATTTTCCCGTATACCCGTTTGATGCCTTAAAATATATTCTTTGATTGGTGAGGATCAGCTTTCCGCCAACCTTCCCGGAATCGGCATAATATGCAGAATCTCCTGCTTTAACGACCACTTCATTTGCTTTCAGTGGAATAACCATAGTGCCGGATTGTTTTAGGTTTTGACTACATGGATTTGAACATAAACGGTGCCAAATATTATATATTGCTGTTATCCTGCTATTTAATGCATCAATACCTGCCAGAATCCATTTCAATATGTAGCAAATTCGTACACCTGTGTCCGTTTTGATGCATCTGAAGGTAAGACGGTTTCTCCGGCAAATCGTTACATCAATTAACAGGATATATCGAAAATCCCTGTCCCGCACCAGATACGGAGATTTGCAGAGTAGGATGAGTTGGACCCGGATTGCTTATTTTGGCGGGTTGGGGGGGGAATTTGCGGAAAACCCGCTGAACGATCTGCTGGATATCTTTCTCGCGCAGGGGATCTGAATCCCTGATATCGCCAGTCGCCTTTCCAGTCCACACCAGTTGCTTGCGCCTGGCATCAATGATGTCAAAGAAAAAGGAGCCTTCTGAATACTCGCTCAGATCCATATAGGTAGTGGTGAAGCCCGAACCCAGGCTTACTGTTTCTCCCTGTCCGTAAGTCACATTCGTTCGGGTCCTTCCTTTCATCAGAATATGGACATGCACATAAATGTCAGGATTCGCATCCCAGCGTATATCGCTCTCGTTCATTTCCTTCGAGATTGCATTAAATAATCTTCGCTTGTTTAACTGGTTCATTGGTATTGAATCGGCAGCCGGTGTGAAATTATATGTTTCGTAATTGATAAAATTTACCTGGTCATCATAATCAATTACGTATTTCATTGAACTGCATGAGCCAAGTGCGATGATGGCCATGGCAAGAACAAAAGGCAGGTATCTGATTCTCATAATATGTGGTCAGATTTTAAC